>NZ_JACBXB010000110.1 GCF_013870575.1 Pseudonocardia pini | reverse complement strand
CCGCGGGCGCCGCGGTCGTCGACCTCGGGCTGGACACGGGCTACGGCGCGACGCTGCCCGTCGAGGTCCGCAACCTGGTCACCCCCGGCGCCGCCGAGCAGTACTTCGCGCACGCGGCGGCCGCGGACCTGCGACCGGGCACGGAGTACCACTACCGCTTCCGGCTGGCCGACGGCAGGCTGACCCCCGACGCCACCTTCCGCACGGCCCCGGCCCCCGGTGACCGCACCCCGTTCGTCTTCACCGCCTTCGCCGACCAGGGCGTGAACACCGGCGGCGGGGACTTCGCCAACCGCTACGACTCCGACTCCGGCCGCACCGCGAGGCCCGCCGACAGCCTGACCGCGCTCGTCGCGGCCGACCGGCCCGCGTTCCACCTGCTCGCGGGGGACATCTGCTACGCCGACCGGCCCGGCAAGGGCGAACCGGACGACGCCTTCGACCCCGGCCTGTGGACCGCCTACCTCACCGCCGTGGAGCGCAGCGCCGCCACCACGCCGTGGATGTTCGCCACCGGCAACCACGACATGGAGGCGATGTACGACGACGGCGACGCGGGCCACGGCTACGGGGGCCACGCCGCCCGGCTGGACCTCCCGCGGACCGGCCCGGCGGGCTGCCCGTCGGTCTACGCCTTCACGTACGGGTGCGTGGGCGTGGTCAGCGTGGACGCCAACGACCTGTCCACCGAGATCCGCGCCGTCACCGGCTACAGCGACGGCGCGCAGACCCGCTGGCTGCAGCAGACCCTCGCCGGGTTCCGCGCCGATCCCGCGGTGACCTTCGTGGTCGTCTTCTTCCACCACTGCGCCTACTCCACGAGCGACTCCCACGCCTCCGACGGCGGCGTGCGCGAGGCCCTGACCCCGCTGTTCGACCGCTACGGCGTCGACCTGGCGGTGCAGGGCCACAACCACCAGTACGAGCGGACCGACCCGATCCGCGCGGGCAGGCCCACCCGGGAGGCTCCCGACGGGGCGACGGTCCACCCCGAGACGGACGGGACCACGTACCTCTGCGTCGGCTCGGGCGGCCGTTCCCACAACGGCTGGCTCGACGACGCCGGCGACCGCCACCGCGGCAGCCCGGGCGAGGACGAGGAGATCCGCAGCCGCGTGACCGGCGAGGACGGCACGGACGACGAGACCGTCGGCTGGTCCCGCGTGCGCTACCAGGGCTACGCGTACGTGCGGGTGGAGGTGCGCCCCGAGGCCCCCGGCCGGACGGCGACCCTGCGGGTCCACGCGATCACCGACGGCGGCGAGGAGATCGACCGGGTCGACCTCGCCCGCCCGGTCCCCGGCATCGCGGCGGCGGCCCTGTCGGTCCCGGCAGGACGGCCCGTCTGACCTGGTCAGAGGTGCGTTCGGTCACCCCGGCTGGCGGTGCCCGCGCGCCGCGGGGCAGACTGATCAGGCACCGTAGGGGAGTATCCCGCCCGCGGTGGCGTCGTCAGCACGGCGAGGGGCTCCGCAGCCCAGGATCGACAATCATGCGGACCCCGGACCCGGCGCCACCGATCCGCTGGTCGCGGAGGGGAGAGACCTCGGGGCGGCCTGATGCTGCCCTCGACACCCCCTGGAGACTCCCCTCGTGAACGTGCCTGTCTGGCTCTGGTTCGCCACCATCGGCGGCCTGGTCGCGATCATCCTCGCGGACCTGTTCCTGGTCGACCACAAGCCGCACGCGGTCACGATCAAGGAGGCCACCCGGTGGGTGCTCTTCTACGTGGCGCTCGCGGTGCTCTTCGGCCTCGGCATCTGGTTCTTCGCGGGTGGCCAGTACGCCGGTGAGTTCTTCGCCGGGTACATCACCGAGTACTCGCTCTCGGTGGACAACCTGTTCGTCTTCGTGATCATCATGTCCAGCTTCGCGGTCCCCGCGATCCACCAGCACCGGGTGCTGCTGGTCGGCATCGTGATCGCGCTGGTCATGCGCGGCGCGTTCATCGCCGTCGGCGCGGCCGCGATCAACGCCCTGAGCTGGATCTTCTACATCTTCGCCGCGTTCTTGATCTACACCGCCGTGAACATGGTCCGGCAGGGCGTGGGCGGCGGGGACGAGGAGTGGAAGGAGCCGAAGGTCGTCTCCCTGGTGCGCCGGGTCTTCCCGGTCACCGAGGAGTTCCACGGCTCCAAGACCACCGTGAGGCTCGACGGCAAGCGCTGGGTCACCCCGATGCTCATCGTGATGATCGCGATCGGGCTCACCGACCTGCTGTTCGCGCTGGACTCGATCCCGGCGATCTTCGGCCTCACCCAGGAGCCGTTCCTGGTCTTCACGGCCAACGCCTTCGCCCTGATGGGGCTGCGCCAGCTGTACTTCCTGCTCGGCGGGCTGCTGAAGAAGCTGATCTACCTGTCCTACGGCCTCGCCGTCATCCTCGCGTTCATCGGCGCGAAGCTCGTGCTCCACGCCCTGCACGAGAACGAGCTGCCGTTCCTCAACGACGGGCAGCCGATCCCGGTCCCCGAGGTGAGCATCGCGGTGTCGCTGCTGGTCATCGTGGGGGTCCTGGCGATCACCACGGTCGTCAGCCTGGTCGCGGTGAAGCGGAACCCGGCGCTGGCCGAGGGCCACGGCTCGCCCGTCACGGTGCCGGTGGCACACGACGCCGCCGAGGCCGCGGAGATCAACGCGCACGACCGCGCGATCGACGAGCGCCAGGCCGAGGAGGACAGCCACCACACGGGCAGGCCCGCCGAGCAGCACTGAGCCTCGTGCTCAGGGCTCGAGGTGGTGCAGGTCCACCCAGCGGAGCTCGCCGTCCTGGGCCGTCGCGGTCAGCCACGTGTGCGTGGGCATGCGGCGCCGGTCCGTCGGCGACCCGGGGTTGAGCAGCCGCAGGCCCGTGCTCGCCACGGAGTCCCACGGGATGTGGGAGTGGCCGAAGACGAGCACGTCCTCGTCGGGGAACCGGGTGGCCGCCCGCCGCTCGCGGCCCTGTGCGGCCCCGGTCTCGTGGGTGACCGCGAACCGGAGGCCGCCCGCGATGAAGCGGGCCACCTCGGGGAGCCGCTCGCGCAGCTCGGGGCCGTCGTTGTTGCCCCAGACGCCGACGACCCGGGGCGCCCGCTCGAGGAGTGCGTCGAGCAGCCCCGGGTCCATCCAGTCGCCCGCGTGCACCACGAGGTCGTCCGCCCCGAGCTGGTCCACGGCCTCCCACAGCCGGTCCGGGAGGGTCTCGGCCCGGACCGGCACGTGGGTGTCGGACATGATGAGCAGTCTCACCTCACGGCGACCAGGTCCACCACGAAGATCAGGGTCTCGCCGCCCTTGATGGCACCACCCGCGCCGCGGTCGCCGTAGCCCAGGTGCGGCGGGATCACGATGCGCCGGCGGCCGCCGACCTTCATCCCCTGCACACCCTGGTCCCAGCCCTGGATGACCTGGCCCGCGCCGAGGCCGAAGTTCAGCGTCTGGCCGCGGTTGTACGAGGCGTCGAACTCCTCGCCGGTCGAGTGGGCGACGCCGACGTAGTGCACCGCGATCTGGTTGCCTGCCTTGGCCTCGGGGCCGTCGCCGACGGTGATGTCGGTGATCTCGAGCTGGGTGGGGGCGGGGCCGTCGATCGGGTCGACGACCGGCTTCTGCGGGGCCACGGTGGGTCCTCCTGTGGGTGTGTGGATACGTCCTGGGAGTCGGTCGACCACCCTGCCAGACCTGTCCCTCCGGAGGTGGTGCGGGCCCCGCGCGGCCGGGTACGCATGGACCATGTCGCCGTCGACGCCCCGCGTCCGTTCGTTGCACCGCTTCCCCGTCAAGTCCATGCAGGGGCAGGAGGTCGAGTCGCTGGCCCTGCTGCCGGGCGGTGCGCTCGGCGACCGCGCCTACGCCGTGGTCGACACCGCCGACGGGACCGTGGCCAGCGCGAAGTACCCCCGCAAGTGGGGCGCGCTGCTGGGCTGCTCGGCCGCCTTCCTCGGCGAGCCGACGCCGGACGGCCCACCGCCGCCCGTCGCCGTCACGTTCGCGGACGGGCGGGTGCTGGAGTCCGGTGCCGAGCTCGACGCCGCCCTGTCCGAGCTGCTCGGCCGCGCGGTCGCGCTGTCCGCGGATCCGGTGGCGGGCGCGGAGTTCGAGGAGCAGTGGCCCGTGATCGAGGGCCTGGCGCCGCAGGGGTTCATCGACGACACCACCGTGGAGCACAGCGACGGCGAGGCGGTGAGCCGGATCGCCACGGCCGGGCTGACGCCGTCGGACTCCTTCCTCGACCTCGGCGTCCTGCACCTGATGACCACCTCCACGCTGGCCGCGCTCCGGGCGGCCGCCCCGGACGCCACCTTCGCGCTGCGCCGCTACCGGCCGAACCTGCTGCTGGACACGGGGGAGGAGCCCGAGTTCCTCGAGGACGAGTGGGTGGGCCGGACCCTCGCGGCGGGCGACGCGCGGATCACCGTGACCATGCCGACGATGCGCTGCGTCATGACCACCCTCGCGCAGGGCGACCTGCCCCAGGACCGGGACACCCTCCGCACGATCGCGAGGGTCAACCGCCGGACCATCCCCGGCATGGGGACCTGGGCCTGCGCCGGGGCCTACGCGGACGTGGCGGAGAGCGGCACGGTGCGCGTGGGCGACACCCTGGCCTGACGCGCGGGCCGCCGGGCCCGGAGGTACGTTCGCCAGTGCCATGACGAGCGCCGCCACCACCGAGACCTTCACCCCGGACCCACGCCGCTGGCGGGCCCTCACCGTCACCCTCGCCGCCGGGTTCATGACCCTGCTCGACGTGAGCATCGTGTCGGTGGCCCTGCCGTCGATCCAGCAGGGGCTCGGCACGGACCCGGCGGGCGCCCAGTGGGTGGTCTCCGGGTACGCGCTGACCTTCGGGCTCGCTCTGGTCCCGGCAGGCAGGCTCGGCGACGCTTTCGGGCGGCGCCGGATGTTCCTCATCGCGCTGGTCGCGTTCGTGCTGTGCAGCGCGGCCTGCGGTGCGGCGCCCACGATCGAGCTGCTGGTCGTGGCGCGGCTGCTGCAGGGGCTCGCGGCCGGGACCCTGGCCCCCCAGAACTCGGGCCTGATCCAGAACCTGTTCCGCGGGGCCGAGCGCGGGCGGGCCTTCGGGTTCTTCGGCGCCACCGTGGGGATCTCGACGGCGGCGGGCCCGATCGTCGGCGGCCTGCTGCTGGCCGCGTTCGGCGAGCCGGACGGCTGGCGCTGGATCTTCTACGTCAACGTCCCGATCGGCGTGCTCGCCGTGGTGCTGGCGGCCCGGCTGGTGCCCAGGGTCGGCACCGCGGGCGACCGCAAGCCCATCGACTGGCTGGGTGCGGCGCTCCTCGGTGGATCCGTGCTGGCCCTGCTGTTCCCGCTGGTCCAGGCCGAGTCCGGCGGGATCGCGCGGTTCTGGTGGCTGTTCCCGATCGGTGTGGTGCTGGGTGTCGTGTTCGTGCTCTGGGAGCGCCGCGAGCTGCGGCGCGAGCAGGAGCCGCTGCTCGACCTGCGGCTGATCACCCAGACCTCCGGGTACGCCGCGGGCGCCCTGGTGGGGCTGGTCTACTTCACCGGCTTCTCGGGTGTCTGGATCGTGTTCGCGCAGTTCTTCCAGAACGGGCTGGGCTACACGCCGTTGCAGTCCGGGCTGTCGGTGACCGCGTTCGCGGTCGGGTCGGCGGTGTCCGCGGTCGTCGCGGGACGGCTGGTCGAACGGCTGGGCCGCAAGCTCACCGTGATCGGGCTGGGGCTGGTGGCCGTCGGCATCGCCGCGACGGCGGTGATCCTGCTGCTGGCACCGGGGGACATGGCCGGGTTCTGGGTGGCGCCCGCGTTGCTCGTCGGCGGCATCGGCGGCGGCTGCACGATCTCCCCGAACATCACGATGACGCTGCGCAACGTCCCGGTCCGGATGGCGGGCTCGGCGGGCGGTGCCCTGCAGACCGGGCAGCGCGTGGGCGCGGCGATCGGCACGGCCCTGGTCGCGGGCGTGTTCTACGGCGTCCTGGCGGCGGCCGGGAACTCCTACCCGGCCGCGATCGCCGGGGCGCTCGCGGTGGCGGTGCTGACCACGCTCGTGGCGCTGGGCATCGCGATCCGGGACTTCGTGAACGAGCGCGCCCGGGGGAACGACGACCCGGTGGGGGAGCACGACGACCTCGGCGCCCCCCACCACGTCGCGCACGACTAGCTGACCCCGAGCGCCTTCTTGAGGAACTCCACCTGCAGGAGCAGCAGGTTCTCGGCCACGACCTCCTGCGGGGTCATGTGCGTGACCCCGGAGAGCGGCAGCACCTCGTGCGCGCGGCCGGCGGCGAGCAGGGCCGAGGACAGCCGGAGGGTGTGCGCGGCGACGACGTTGTCGTCCGCCAGGCCGTGGACCAGCAGCAGCGGCCGGTTCGGCTGGTCGGCCGACGGGGGCACGGCGGCGTCGCCGAACAGCGACGACCGCTCGTACGCGGTCTTCTCCACCTCCGGGTGGCCCAGGTAGCGCTCGGTGTAGTGGGTGTCGTAGAGCGCCCAGTCGGTCACCGGGGCGCCCGCGACGGCCGCGTGGAACACGTCCGGGCGGCGCAGCACGGCCAGGGCGGCGAGGTACCCGCCGAAGGACCAGCCGCGGATGCCGACCCGGGTGAGATCCAGGTCCGGGTGCTCGACGGAGAGGGCCCGCAGCGCGTCGATCTGGTCGTCGAGCACGGGTTGGGCCAGGTCGAGGTGCACCGCACGCTCGAACTCCGGCCCGCGACCGGGCGTGCCCCGCCCGTCGACCACCACGACCGCGAAGCCCTGCTCGGCGAACCACTGGCTGGTCAGGTGCGCGTTGCGGGCCGAGACGACCCGCTGGGCGTGCGGCCCGCCGTACGGGTCCATCAGCACCGGCAGCGGGGTGCCGGGCTCCCACCAGCTCGGCAGGAGCAGCGCGGTGGCCAGCTCCCGCTCGCCCGAGCGCAGCAGCGTGACCCGGGGCTCCAGGTCGGGGACGACCGCGTGCGAGGCGAGCTCGTGGACCGCGCCTGCCGCGTGCACCGCGGTGCGGCCGGGGGTGTCCAGGTCGGTCGAGCTCACCACGAGGGTGCCGCCCGCCAGCCTGCCGGAGTGCAGGCCGGTCGCGGGTGTGACGCGCTCGAGGCCCGCGGGCGACCAGGTCCAGACCGACGTGGAGGTCGGGTCCTGGTCGGACGCCGCGAGGAGCACGGTCTCGCCGTCGACCCCGAGGACGGCCCTGACCTGCATCGACCGCGGCGTCACGGGCTCGCCGCCCACCACCAGCCTGCGGGCGCCCTCGCGGTCGTCGACCTGCACGAGCGTGCCTGCGGCGGTGCGGGCGGGCACACCCGGGACGATCTCGACCCAGACCGGGTCGGTGCGTTCGTCGAGCACCGTGGTGGCGCCGGTGTCCGGGTCCACGGCGAGGGTCCGCAGCGCCCGCTGGTCCCGCGGCTGGACCTGGACCATCAGGCCGTGGGCGTCCCACACGACGTCGACCAGGTACTCGTCGTCGAAGGGGACCGGGACCCGGCGCCCGTCGAGCCCGACGACCTCAAGCGACACCGCCGCGTTGGGCGTGCCCGCGGCGGGGTAGGCGACGCGCGTGGGCTCGGTGTCGGGGTTCGCGGGGTCGGCGATCCACCAGGTCCGCACCGGCGACTCGTCGACCCGCGCGACGGCGAGGCGCTCACCGTCCGGCGACCACCAGTAGCCGCGCATCCGGCCCATCTCCTCCGCGGCGGCGAAGTCGGCGAGACCGTGGGTGACCTGGGGGGACTCGGGGGAGACGAGGGTCGTGGTCGTCCGTGCGGCGACCAGGTGGACGTGCAGCGCCCCACCGGCCACGTAGGCGATCCGGGCCCCCGTGGGGTCCAGCCGCGGGTCGATCACCGCGCCCTCGGTCTCGACGAGCCGCGGCGCGAGGCCGCCCGCGAACTCGGTCAGGTAGAGCTTGCCGGACAGCGGGAACACCGCCCGGGTGACGGCGCGGTCGGTCGCGTACGACACGATCCCGCCCGCCTGCTCCCGGCTCCGCTCGCGGCGGGCGCGCTCCTCCGGCGGCAGGTCCTCGACGTCGGTGGGGTCCAGCTCGCGGGGGTCGACGACGAGCCGCTCCTCGCCGGTCTCCACCTCGTAGCACCACAGCCGGGTCACCGGGTCGGTGCCGGACCCGCTGCGCAGGAAGACGACCCGGCCGCCGTCGGGGGAGACGGTGGTCCCGCGGGGCGCCCCGAGGGTGAAGCGGCGGGTGCGGGCGTGCAGGCGGGGGAAGGACTCCGTGCTCACCGACGCAGTCTGCCCGACGTGGTGGCGAGGGGCAGCGAGCGAGGTCACCGCAACACGGCGCGCCCGACCCGATCGCGGGATCGCGCCGAACGACCGCCTGCCGCGGCACGTGTCACCGCGTCACCCACGCGGATGAGGCCGCCGTCCGTTCGCCCCACCCGCGACACCACCCGGCCCACGACCCGTCGCCCGGGTGCCACCGACACGTTTCCCGTACGTCCCCACCACTGGAGGTGAGACGGATGATCAATGTGTCCCTGTCGTCCCGAGCGCTGGCCGCGGCCCGCTCGGTGGATCCGCTCGTGTCGCCCGCCGCGGTGCACGCGGCGGTCGAGATCGCGGTGGCCGAGCAGCTGCGCGAGGTGGCGGCCTGGCCCGCGGACCGGATCCGCGCGAAGGCGGACCGGATCGCCCAGGAGCTGCCGAGCTAGCGTCCCGCACCGCGAAGCCGCCACACATCTCGACGGCCCAGCCAGGCGGCGTTGCCGGTCCGGCGAGTACACCCGGTACGAGCCTCGGACCGGCTGCCTGGCCTGCCTGAACCTGGATCCGCCGAGACACGCGACGGACTCGCGGTGCGGGCCACTAGTTCACGCACGGCACCGCGGCGGCGTCGATGACCGGGCGGTCCCGCCAGGGGTCGGCGGGGGTCGGCACGGCGGTGGTCGGCACGGTGGTGGTCGGCACGGTGGTGGTCGGCACGGTGGTGGTCGGCGCGGTGGTCGGTGCGGGGCCGGTGGTCTCCGTGGGCCCGCTGGCGCGGATCCTGGTGGCGTCCGGGGTGTCGGTGGTGGGCCCCGGGGTCTCGCCCGCGCGGGCGTCGCTGTACAGCACGGTGTGGACGAAGGCCCGGACCGCCGCGTCGTCGACCTCGACGGCCATCCCGTCCGAGGGCGTCGACAGGTCCGGTCGGACCGTCGGGATCGTGCGGAAGACGACGTCCGCGCCCGCGAGGGTGCCCAGCTGCCCGACGAGCTGCTCGAGGTTCCAGCCGGAGTCGAGGACCACGTAGCGGGTCACCACGCCGAGCAGGTCGGCCACCCGGCCCGGGTCGGTCAGCGTGCCGGTGGCCAACACCTGGTGGGTCAGACCCGCCATGTAGGCCTGCTGGCGGGTGATCCGGTCGAGGTCGCCGCCGTCGAGCCCGTGCCGCTGGCGGACGAACGCGAGCGCGGTGCCGCCGGTGACGGTCTGCGGGCCCGCGGGCAGGTCGACGCCGGAGTAGGCGCGGTCGTCGACCGGGCGGTTCAGGCACACCGGCACGCCGCCGAGGGTGTCCGTGAGCTCGACGAACCCGGCGAGGTTGACCTCGGCGTAGTGGTCGATCGTGGTGCCGGAGGCCTGCTCGACCGTCGCGACGAGGGTGGCCCGCCCGGCCTCGCGGCTGCGCCGGTCCAGGTCGGCGCCGCTCACGCCCTGCGCCTCGAGCCGGTCCTGTTCGGCGCGGTAGCCGCGGCCGTACGCCGAATTGATCTTGTGGCGGCCGCTGCCGTCCGCGATCGGCACGTAGGAGTCCCGGGGGAAGGACACGGTGACGACCGGCGCCCCCGGATCGGCGGGCACCCTGACCAGCATGATCGTGTCGGTGTGCAGCTCACCCCCGTCGTCGCCCGCGTGGATGGCGGCCAGCAGCTCGGGCGAGAGCGGGTCCCCGTGGGCGTCCGTCCGGCTGTCCATGCCGACCAGCAGCGCGGTGTAGCTGCGCCGGGGTGCGCTCGCGGGCGCCCGCTCGGTGGGGCGCGCGGCGAGGACCTCGCTCGTGGCGAGGTCCGTGCTGAACGAGCGGTAGAGCGCCCAGGCGTAGCCCGTGCCCGCCAGGACCGCCACGGCGACGAGCGCGACGACGGTCCGGCCGAGGCCGAGCAGGATCCGGGGCGACCGTCGGGGGCGCGGGGGTTCGTCCATCTGTCCTCTCCGGGGCGGGAGCACCGCTGGTCCCGGATCCGATCCCGACGGTGCGATGGCCCTGGAGGCTGGTGGTGGCGTGACCCTACGACGGCGAGCTGCGCACGTGCCGCTCCCGACCGCCGCGACCACCCGTCCGGCCCAGCGTGGACGTCACTCAGTGCTGCCGAGAGCATCGCACGAAGGGGTGAAGGGATGCGGCCGGAGTGACTAACCGTCGTTCGGCATACCAGACTAAGCCCGGCATGAGTCGACCGGGCTAGGGGGATCCACGGGTGAGCACGCACAGGGCGACCACGAGCGGCAGCGGCGGCTTCCGGGCCGTCGGTCCGAAGCCGCCGGTGCCCTACCAA
>NZ_JACBXB010001107.1 GCF_013870575.1 Pseudonocardia pini | reverse complement strand
CCGTCGATGCGGGAGCGGGCCCAGGTCCACGGCGGATCGCTCGAGGCCGGGGCGACCGCCGACGGTGGGTTCCGGGTCCGCGCGGTGCTGCCCCGATGACCGACGGTCCGACGATCCGGCTGCTGGTGGTCGACGACCAGGCCATGGTCCGGGAGGGCTTCGCGGCGCTGCTCGCGGCACAACCGGACATCGAGGTCGTCGGGACGGCCGAGAACGGGCAGGTCGCGCTGGCCGCGGTGGCCGAGCTCCGCCCGGACGTGGTGCTGATGGACGTCCGGATGCCCGTGCTCGACGGCATCGAGGCGACCAGGGCCCTCGCCGACGGTCCCGAACCGCCCCGGGTCCTGATGCTCACCACCTTCGACCTCGACGACCACATCTACGACGCCCTGCGCGCCGGCGCCAGCGGCTTCCTGCTCAAACACGCCCCGGCGGCCGAGCTGCTGCACGCGGTGCGGGTCGTCGCGGCGGGGGAGGCGCTGCTCGCACCGGAGGTGACCCGACGGCTGATCTCCCACTTCGTCGCCGCCCGTCCCGCCTCGCTCACCGACGCCCGTCCGGAGCGCCTCGCCCCGCTCACCGAGCGCGAGACCGAGGTCCTCCGCCTGGTCGCCGCGGGCTTCTCGAACACCGAGATCGCGGCGCGGCTGGTGGTGGCCGAGCAGACGGTGAAGAGCCACGTGAGCCGGACGTTCACCAAGCTCGGGCTGCGCGACCGTGCCCAGGCGGTGGTGCTGGCCTACGAGTCGGGGCTGGTCAGACCGGGGTCGTGAGCGAGGTTCCGCGCGCCGATCCGGCGCAGGAGCGGCGTCGCGCGCAGCAGCCGCCCCGGCGCGAGGGTGCTCGTCCGCATCATGACGCCGCGCCAGGTCGGCACGGTCCGCACCACGCGTCCGGTGCCGAACATGCCGACCAGCTCGCTCGCGACCCGCTCCGGGGTCAGCAGCACCCCCGACCGCACGAGCGCCCTCGCCCGGGGTTCCATCCCGGACAGCAGCGGCGTGGCGACGCCGTCGGGGTTGATCGCGTGGACGCGGATGCCGTCGGCGCGCAGCTCGGCGGACAGCGACTGGGCCAGCGAGAGCACGGCGGCCTTGGTCGCGGCGTAGAGCGACAGGCCGGGGACGGGCCCGAGCCCGGAGAGGGACGCGGTGATCGCGAGCTCGCCGCCGCCACCCTGGGCGCGGAACGCCTCGATCGCCGCACGGGTGCTCCAGACGACGCCGAGGACGTTGACCGCGACCAGGGCCTCGACCTGGGCGTCCGTGAGCTCGGCCAGCGGTCCGCCGGTGCCGAGCCCGGCGTTCGCCACCCAGGCACCGAGCGGGGCCAGTTC
>NZ_JACBXB010001106.1 GCF_013870575.1 Pseudonocardia pini | reverse complement strand
GCAGCCTCCACCTCGCCCTGCCCCCGGCCCTCGCCTACGACGCCGTCGCCAAGGGCTGGGGCGTGCCGCACCCGCTCGCGGGGGTGCGGATGGATGCCGGGGTGGTGTTGGTGCCCGGGCCCCGGGACCCGGACGAGATGCAGGTCGTCACGACTCTCGTCCGCGGGTGCGTCGAGTCCTGACGGTCCCTACTCCGCGCCCGCCAGCTCGGCCAGCGCGGTGGGGACGTCCGGGAAACCGCGGTAGCGGGCCAGGACCTGACGCTCGGTCACGCCCAGCCGCCCGGCGAGCGCGGCGGCCCCGACCAGGTCGAACGTGATGCCCCGACGCGCGGTGGCGTGCGCGGCGTGCCGCAGTGCCGCCTCGCCGCCCGGCGCGATCCCCTGGACGTCGGTGACGTCGAGCAGGACGTGCTCGGTGGGGGCGTGACCGTAGGCGGCCATCTGGAGCCTGGCGTCGACCAGCCGCAGCAGCCGGGTGCCGACGACGCGGTCCAGCAGCCCGCGGACGGTGATCGTGTAGACACCGGGCTCCGGCACCGCGATGCCCATCGGAGCGAAATCGGCGAGCGTCATCGCTCACACCTCCCCAACTCAGGGAAGGGCGGCCTGCTTCACCCTTTCGGGAGCGACGTTACCGCCTCCCCGGCGCGAGCGCCCGGTGATCCGCGTCGGTGGCAGGGCAGCGTCGAACCCGGCGGAGTCGAGGTCCACCCCGCCGCAGAGTCCCCTCGCGGTCATCCCGCGAGCCGCGCCCGCAGCAGCGGGGCGAGCGGCTGGTCGGTCCCCAGCACCACCCGCACGTTCGCGCCGGGGACGTCGGTGGTGCCGCTGCGCTGGTGTCGCAGGTCGCACAGCGTCTGCCCCCGGCCGGGGCCCGCGGTCGCGTCGACGACCACCGGGACGGCGGGTGCCCGCGTGGCGTGCACCTCCCCCACCAGCAGCGCGGCGGCCAGCGGATCGTGCAGCGCGCAGCCGCGGAAGCCGAAGACCTGCTCGTAGAAGCCGAAGTACTGGTCCAACATCGCGCCGACCGCCCGTGCGGCCGGATCGGCGGACGCCAGCAGCGCGGTCTGGTCCGCCGAGGTGAACCGGTTCTCCAGCGTGACGTCGAGCGGGACCAGCACGACCTCCCACGGGGCGTCGACGACGGCGGCCGCGGCCTCCGGGTCGTTGTGGATGTTGGCCTCGGAGACCGCCGAGACGTTGCCCGCGGTCTGCGCCGCCCCGCCCATCACCACGACCCGCCTCACCTTCGACGGCAGCGCGGGATCCAGGTCCAACGCCGCCGCGAGGTTGGTCAGCGGGCCGACGGCCAGGACCTCCAGCGAACCCTCGTG
>NZ_JACBXB010001105.1 GCF_013870575.1 Pseudonocardia pini | reverse complement strand
GGACAAGGGCCGCGGCCTCTACGGGGCCCGCAAGATGTGGCGCCAGCTGCTGCCACGACGGGCGAGGGGCCGATGCGCAGCGAACGCGACACGCGGCCCCGCGAGGTCTCAGGCGATCCAGTCCGGCACCCCGCGGTCGGTGCCGTCGGGGAGCAGGGCGCGGCCGTCGCCCGCCCCGGTGACCAGCGCGGACACCCCTTCCGACCCGGCCACGACCCGCCGCGCGACGCCGGCCGGGAGCACCACCGTGTCCCCCGCCCCCAGCTCGCCGAAGGGCTCGACGGTCATGGTGCCCTCGACGACCGTCCACACCTGTTCGCGGTCCATCACGTGCTCCGGCCCGGCCTGCCCGGGCCGCATCCGCACCTGCCAGAGCGACTGGCCCGCACCACCGAGGGTGGGCGAGGCCAGGGTGGTCATCGAGGCGTTGGGGGTCTCGTGGGTGCGCTGCGCGGCGCGGCGGACGACAGTCACGGGGTTCTCCGGTAAACTCGACAACATGGTTGTCGAGATAGTGAACCTGGTTGTCGAGTGATGTCAACCCGGCTGCCGCTGCTCCTGCTCGCGGGCTTCCAGACGCTCGTCGACCGCCTGCACACCGCGCTGGCCGAGCAGGGTCATGCCGAGGCACGGCCGATGCACGGCTTCGCGCTGCAGGCGATCGGTCCCGGCACCACGGCCGCGGACCTCGGTCGTGCGCTCGGGGTGAGCAAGCAGGCCGCGGCGAAGACGATCGCAGGCCTGACGGCGGCCGGGTACGTCGTCCGGGCGCCGGACGCGACCGACGCCCGACGGATCCTGGTCCAGCCGACCGCCCGCGGCCGGGACCTGCTGCGCCGCTCCGCGGTGATCTTCGCCCAGCTGCGGGCGGAGTGGGTCGCGGAGCTGGGCGAGGAGACGGTGCAGACCCTCGAGGCGGCGCTCACGCGGGTCGCGGGCCCGCCCCGGCTCGACACCCCCGCCTGGTTCACTCGCTGAACGAACGACCCGTCCGAGAGCGACAGCGCTGCCCGAGGTCGCGCGGCCCGAGCCCCGCGGCGCCCATGATCGCCATTTGCGTGCACTCAGTGCTGCGTGCACCGCCGTGAGCGCACGCTATCGACGATCATGCAGCGCCCAGAGCACGAAACGTGCGATCTTGACAGCGGCGCCGATCACCCCACCGCCGCCGATCACCCCACCGCCGCCGATCACCCCACCGCCCGCCGCTCACGGCACCGCGACCTCCAGCATTAGCGGAGTGCCGCGTCCCGCCAGCCCGGGAACGACCTCGTCCAGCACCTCGACCAGCTCGCCTCGGCTCTCGACCCGGCGGGCCGCACACCCCAGCGCCTCCGCGA
>NZ_JACBXB010001104.1 GCF_013870575.1 Pseudonocardia pini | reverse complement strand
CGTGTCGGGAAGGACCGCGCAGTTAAGGATCCTGAACTCGTACTCCGCACAGACGCTGCTGCGGGGTCGGACAAAACAGTAGCCGATACTGAGACATGCGACAAGCAGCGATTCCGCTCGTCCGGGAGAACCGGGTCCCGGCGCGGGCCGGCCTGCCGCACGACCGGCGGAGCACTAATTAGGGATGCTCAATGATCGATCCCGCAGGACGGGCGACCGGATCAGTGGTGCGGACCGAGGAGTCACGTCCTCGTCCGCGGGGTCGCGCCTGCCAGGCACGGCGGCCACTAGACTCCACCCCCTGTGCACGCCGACGGACGGGGGGAGATGGCGAGTCCGAGTCGAGAGCTGCCCTCCCCCGCCCCACCCACCGGCTCGTGGGACAAGCTGGCCTCCGGCATCGCGAGGGCCATCGAGGACGACGTGGTGGCCAAGGGCTGGCCCGCCGGGGAGTCGCTGGGCTCCGAGCCCGAGCTGCGGGAGCGGTTCGGCGTCAGCAGGACGGTCCTGCGCGAGGCGGTCCGGCTCCTGGAGCACCGGCGGGTGGCGCGGATGCGTCGGGGCCCGGGCGGCGGCCTGATCGTCGTGGTCCCCGACAGCACACCCGCGCTGCGGGCGCTGTTGACGTACTTCGAGTACGAGGGCACCAGCATGGCGGACCTCTTCCAGGCCCGGCGTGCCCTCGAGCCCCTCGCCGCAGAGCTCGCGGCCGCCCGGATCGACGAGACCGGCGTGGTGGACCTGCGCGCACTCGTGACCGCCGAACCACACGTGGCCGCGGGTGAGGACGGGTGGACCCGCGATCCCCTGCACCTCGCCATCGGGCGGCTGGCGGGGAACCCGGTCCTCGAGCTGTTCCTGAACGTCCTGGACAAGCTCACGCACCGCTACGTCAGGGCGCCGTGGCGGGCACCGGACCCGGAGCTGCTGCTGACGGTGAAGGACGAGGCGCACCGCGCGCACCTCTCGATCGTCGAGGCCGTCGTCTCGGGAGACGCGCCCTCGGCCCGGGTCCAGATGACCGCGCACCTCGTCGAGGCCATGGCCTTGCTGGACGGAGCGCCCGACCACCACACCACGCGCCGGGTCGCACCGCTGCGGCGGGACAACCCCGCCGGGTCGGGGGCGTCGCTCGCCGAGGAGGCCGCGGGCCACATCTACGACGACATCACCCGGAGCGGATGGCCGGTGGGCGAGGTCCTGGGTGCCGAGCCCGAGTTGATGCGCCGCTACGACGTGAGTCGCGCCGTCCTCCGCGCGGCCATCCGGCTCCTGGAGCACCACGGCGTCGCCCGGTCCCGGCGCGGGCCGAACGGAGGGCTCGTGGTCACCCGGCCGGA
>NZ_JACBXB010001103.1 GCF_013870575.1 Pseudonocardia pini | reverse complement strand
TGCGGTGGGTGTCGAGGCGACGCGGACCGTCGCCGCGGCAGGGGCCTGCATCGAGGGGGGTCGCTGGAGCGGTATCGGTGAGGCGGGGTGCGGCGCGGTACCGGGAACGGCAAGGGGCCGCTGGGGGGATGGCTGGGGCGCGGCGGAGTGCCGCCGCCGGGCGGAGGGCGCCCCGGTGGGCCCTCCGCTCGGTCCCGCCGGTGGTCGCGGCGGGACGAGCGAGCGCGGGTCGACCCGGTCCAGGACCTTGCGGACCCGCCGCAGGTTCCGTTCCGGGGCCGCGACCAGCACCGACAGCGCGAGGCCCTGGCCGACCGGGTCCGGCAGCGGCCGCACCAGGTGCAGCACGGTGTTGCCCTGCCGGATGACGATCTCCGTGGTCGCCCCACGGCACACCCGAGCGAGGTCGGCGGTCGCCCGCAGCACCTCGACCTGTGCCGCGGCGACCGCCTCGGCGTCCAGGCGGACCCGGTCAGCGGTCTCCGCGTCGAGCGTCAGGCCGCTCTCGACGTCCACGAGCGCGACGGCGAGTACCTCGGGCCTGCGCAGGACCTCCCGCGCCGCGGCACGCAGCACACCGGGGCTCCCGGGGATGCTCTGCACGGGGCCGTCGTCCTCCGGGGTGGGGTCAGCGCTGGACGGGCGTCTGGAAGTACTGGCTGTCGCCGCCCTGCGGGGTGCGGGCCCCGGCGTTCGGGTGGGACATGTAGAACTCCTGCTCGATGATCTTCAGGTCGCGCCGGGCCATGGCCAGGTTCGCCTGCTGGCGGTTGAGCACCAGGTAGAGGAAGAGCTTCTCGTCCGGCAGGCCGCGGATCAGGCGGATCAGGTGGTACTGGTTGTCGAGGGTGATCAGGATGTCCTCGATGTTCTCGCGCAGGCCGAGCTTCTGGGTCACCTCGATCTTGGTGCGCACCACGTCGCTGTTGCCCGGGGCCGCGACCTCCAGGTCGAACTCCGCGCTGCCGCCGCGCGAGCCCAGCGTCATGCCGCTCTCGTAGTCCACGAGGGCCACGGCGAAGGCCCCCTTGATGTTGGCGGCCATGTCCAGGGAATGCTCGATCGAGCTCATCGATGTACCTTTCGATCATCCGTTCACCGAATGATCTTCACGACGGGGACGGGGGAACCCGGACCGTATCGCAGAATCGCGGTGGAGACCGTTTCTCGGACGTTTCCTCGGCGACGGTGGCGTTTTCCGCGACGGGCGGTAAGTGGGTCAGCGCAGCCTCCGTCGAAGACCCTCCGCGAGCCTGCGCAGAGTGGTCATGTCCGTCGCCCAGCGGCTGTCGTGCTCGTCGTCCGCGGGTGCGCGGGGCGGGGGGATCACGGTGGCGCCG
>NZ_JACBXB010001102.1 GCF_013870575.1 Pseudonocardia pini | reverse complement strand
GCGCGGCCGTGCGCCGGGGGCGCGCCGCCCTGGAGAAGACCGCCCGCGAGATCGTGCTGTGGTCGAACGCGGACCGGTTCGCCGAGGTCAAGCCCGATGTCCGGGACCGGTTCCGGGTCACGGACGTGGCGGGCGAGCTCGGTTTCGTGGCCACCACGCTCGCCGAGGACCTGGAGAGGTTCGCGGTGAACCTGCGGGGCAGGCTCGAGGAGCTGGAGGAGCACAAGTCGGTCGTGGTCACGGCGATGACCGGGATGGTGCGCCAGGCACTGCGCTCGCTGGCCCGCGCCCAGACCCTCTCCGAGCTGCCCGAGAACCTGGGCGCGTGGGCCGGGCACCGGTTCCTCGACGTCGGCCCGCGGTCGGCGGTCGAGACGGCCGACGCCGTCGTCCGGGACCGCTGCGCCCGGCTCGTCGACGTCCTGACCTCCCGCGGCGCCGAGGTCCCGCGCGGTCAGGAGCTGCTCTGGCAGGCCACGAACGCCGTGGTCGGCGACGGGAACTGGCGCGCGCGGGTGCTCAAGCCCTCGACGGCACTGGCGCTGGAACGGGTCTCGGTCGAGCGGATGCGCAAGTGGTCCGGCGGCGAGAAGGTCACGATCTCGCTGCTGCTCTTCTGCATGGTCGCGAAGCTGCGCGCCACCAGCCGCGGCCGAGAGCTGCCCGGCCTCGGCGCGCTCCCGCTGGACAACCCGCTCGGCAAGGCCAACTACGTGGTCTTCCTCGACCTGCAGCGCAAGGTCGCCGCGGCCAACGGCGTCCAGCTCGTCTTCCTGACGGGGGTCGGGGACATGAAGGCCGTCGGCCGTTTCCCGAACATCATCCGGATGCGGAACGCGGCGAACCGCGGCCGCGAGTACGTCCGGGTCGCGGACCGCACCCAGGCCGACGAGGACCCGTCGGGCGCGATCGACACCACCCGCATCCACCGAGACGACCCGGTCCTCACCCTGCTGTGAGGCCTGGCCAGGTCCGGTCCGAGCGGACCGGGCCTGACCAGGAGGTTTCCGGAGTATGCACGATGTCGAACGGTTGAGCGGCCCGATGATCAGAAATCGAACCACCGGGCCGCTCAACGGCGTGGGCGCCTGACGGTCAGATTTCGAAGCATTCCGGGGAGGCACCCGTCTGGGCCGCTGCCGGGCGTCGCTGCTGCCGGGCGCGGCGACCAGGCACAGCGGGGTGTCGCGTGAGCTGGGTCGGAGCGCGCGCAGTACTGCTCAGGGGCGGGTGAGGTAGCGCCCGGCGGCCTCGTGATAGCGGTCGGCCAGGCCGGGGGTGGGCTCGCCCTCGTACCGTTGGGAGGTGCCGCCGTCCCAGCTCGGGGGCTCGGCGGCGCCGG
>NZ_JACBXB010001101.1 GCF_013870575.1 Pseudonocardia pini | reverse complement strand
GATGCTCGCCGTACCGGGCACGCTCGCGGGCTGAGTCCGCCCCGCGCGACCCGTGCGTGCGGTTCCCCGGCGGCGCGCGGAGGGTCCTCCCGGGAATGCGTCGATCTCGAACCGTCAGGCCGCCTGACGGTTCGACATCGAAGCACCGCGCGGAGGCGGTGTCCCGCCCCGCTCCAGCGACGAACGACGGCAGGGCTGCCCGCACACCTGCGGGCAGCCCTGGTGTCCCTCGGTCAGTGGTAGGTGTGGGCCTCGTCCGGGTAGGCGCCGCCCCGGACGTCGGCGGCGTAGGCGCGGGCCGCCTCCAGGAGGACCCCGCCCACGTCCGCGTACTGCTTGACGAACTTCGGGACCCGGCCGCGGTTCATGCCCGCCATGTCGGACCAGACCAGGACCTGGGCGTCGCAGTCGCCGCCCGCGCCGATGCCGATGGTCGGGATGGTCAGCTCCGCGGTGACCCGCTTCGCGACCTCGCCCGGCACCATCTCCAGCACGACGGCGAAGGCGCCCGCCTCCTGGAGGGCGAGGGCGTCCTCGACCAGCTGCTGCTCGGCCGACGAGCCGCGGCCCTGGATCCGGAAGCCGCCGAGCGCGTGCTCGGCCTGCGGGGTGAAGCCGAGGTGCGCCATGACCGGGATCCCGGAGCCTGCGAGCGCCTCGACGTGCGGGGCGAACCGCGCCCCGCCCTCCAGCTTCACCGCGTGGGCACCGCCCTCCTTGAGGAACCGGATACCCGTGGTCACGGCCTGCTCGACCGACACGTGGTAGCTGCCGAAGGGCAGGTCGGCGACCACGAGCGCGCGCGGCGCCCCGCCGACCACGGCGCGGACCAGTGGCATCAGCTCGTCGACGGTGACGGGGATGGTGTTGTCGTAGCCGTAGACGTTGTTGCCCGCGGAGTCGCCGACGAGCAGGACCGGGATGCCGGCCTCGTCGAAGATCTGCGCGGAGTAGACGTCGTACGCGGTGAGCATCGGCCAGCGTTCGCCGCGCTCCTTCATCTCCCGCAGGTGATGCACGCGGGTGCGCTTCTGAGGCGCGGAGCTGCGGTAGGGCGCCTGAACCTCGGGCGCGCTCGGGCCGGCACCGGAACCAACTGGGGACATCGCTGTCCGTCCTCCCTCGAGGCCTGTGTCGCAGGTCCCCGGGTCGTCTGGGTGTGCAGGCGCAAGCGTGTCACCCCCGGGGCCCGCTGCGCACGGACCGGCGACGCACTTCACAACCGGGCCGTCGACGCTGTCATGCTGACGCCGTGTCCCCGCGCCGTCGCTCCCCGTCCACGGCCGCTCTCCGGACAGTGACCGCCCTCGTCGCCGTGCTCGGCGTCGTGGCGGGCTGTTCG
>NZ_JACBXB010001100.1 GCF_013870575.1 Pseudonocardia pini | reverse complement strand
TGCCGCGGGTGCTCGCGATGGCCACCACCGCCCTGGTGCTCACCACGATCCAGCGCCCGTCGGCGGTGCGCTCCGGTTCGCCCATGTCGCGATCCTGGGGCGTGGGCGACGGGCCCGCGACCCGGCGTGTGGGCGGGCGATCCTTCGGGTACGTGGCGGTCATGAGCCAGAAGACGACGGACCCGGAGATCGGCGACGACCTCCCGGGCGCACTGAAGATCGCCTACAAGCCGGTCGGGGTCGTGTCCGGCATGCTGGGCGGCCTCGTGGCGAGCCAGGTCTTCGGACTGATCTGGAAGCAGATCTCGAAGGAACCGCACACGCCGCAGGCGCTCTCCCGCGCCTACAGCACGCGCGAGGTGCTGCTCGCCGCCACCATCCAGGGCGCGATCTTCGGGCTGATCCGGACGGCGGTGGACCGGTACGGGATGAAGGCGTACCACCGCGTCGTCGACAAGCCCCGCCCGGCCTCCCGCTGAGGGGAGCCCGGACGGGGCCGACGCCTCAGACGACCTCGTTGAGCTTGCCGGTGGCGACGTCGAACACGAAGCCGCGCACGGAGTCCTTGCGCGGGACGAACGGGTTGGCCTTGATCCGGGCGATCGACTGGCGGACGTCGCCGTCGAGGTCGGGGAACGCCTCGGCGGACCACTGCGGCTTGATGCCGGTGTCGTCCTGGATGGACTGCTTGAACTGGTCGTCGGTGAAGGTGAGCATGCCGCAGTCGGTGTGGTGGATGAGGATGATCTCCTCGGTGCCGAGCAGCCGCTGGCTGATGGCGAGCGAGCGGATCTCGTCGTCGGTCACCACGCCGCCCGCGTTGCGGATCACGTGAGCCTCGCCCTCCTGCAGGCCGAGGATCCGGTAGACGTCGAGCCGGGCGTCCATGCAGGCCACCACGGCGACCTTCTTGGCGGGCGGGAGCGGCAGCTGCCCGCCGAAGGACTCGGCGTAGCGGGAGTTGTTGGCGAGCAGTTCGTCCGTGACGGACATGGGTGTCTCCTGGGGATGCGTACCGGGTGCGGGACTCGGGACGGCCGCGCGGACGCGCAGAACAACCGCGACTACGCGGCCGGGAGACAGAACTCGTCGAACTCGAACACGCGGCGGCTCGGCCAGAAGAACTCGAGCCGCATGCGCATCACGCGATGAGTCAACCGCACCCCACGCAGCGGCGGCAACCCGGGCGTCCCCAGTTCTGACGAGCCTCGGCAACGCCGGCCTGCCGCCGTGCGATGGACCGGCTGTGGGGCTGAACGGACTACGCGGGGAGAGCGGTATGGGGCAGCGGCGGGCGGGGATGGTGCGGCTGCTGGTCGCGGCGTCCGCGGGCTGCCCGGGG
>NZ_JACBXB010001099.1 GCF_013870575.1 Pseudonocardia pini | reverse complement strand
GGCGGCGGCGTCCATCGCGGCCTGCGCGGCGGTCACCCCGGTCCGGCGGGCGACGTACTCGGTGATCGTCTCGGCCCCGCGCTCCGGCTCCTGGGGCAGGTGGCCCACGGTCGCGTCCGGCGGCGAGAGCGTGACCGTGCCCTCGTCCGGCTTGTCCTCGCCGGCCAGCAGGCGGAGCAGGGTGGACTTGCCCGCCCCGTTCACGCCGACCAGCCCGACGACGTCCCCGGGGGCCACGACCAGATCGAGGCCGGTGAACAGGATCCGGGCGCCGTGCCCGGCGGAGAGGCCCGAGGCCTGGAGTGTCGCGCTCATGTCGGTCCTAGGGTACGGCCATGACGCTGGAGTCCTTCCCCGACGACTGGTCGCGCGCGCTCGTCGTCGTCGCCCACCCGGACGACATGGAGTACGGCGGGTCCGGAGCGGTGGCCCGGTGGACGTCGGAGGGCAAGGAGGTCACGTACCTGCTGGTCACCCGGGGTGAGGCGGGGATCGACTCGATCCCGCCGAGCGAGTGCGGGCCGTTGCGGGAGGCCGAGCAGCGGGCGGCGTGCGCGGCGGTGGGCGTCTCGGAGGTGGAGTTCCTGGACCACCCGGACGGGGTGGTCGAGTACGGGCTGCCGCTGCGCCGCGACATCGCCGCGGCGATCCGGCGGCGCAGGCCCGAGCTCGTCGTCACGATGAACTTCGGCGACACCTTCCCCGGCGGGCACCGGAACATGGCCGACCACGTCCACGCGGGCCGTGCGGCCCTGGACGCCTGCCGGGACGCGGGCAACCGCTGGGTCTTCCCGGGTGCGGGCGGGGAGCCGTGGACCGGGGTGCGGTGGCTGGCGATCGCCGCGACGACGCACCCGACCCACGGCGTGGACGTCACGGCGGTGTTCGACCGGGCCGTCGCGTCGCTGGCCGCGCACGAGCGGTACCTGGCCGGGCTGGGGGACGGGTCGACCGATCCCGAGGCCTTCCTGCGGCCGATCGCGGAGGGCACGGCGCAGGACCTGCCCGGTGCCACCCTCGCCACCGCGTTCGAGCTGGTGGATCTGTGAGCAGCACGGCACGGCGGGAACACCGGGTGGCGACATAGGGTCGATGGCGTGAACCCGTCCACCGCCCAGGCCCGCGTGGTCGTGGACGAGCTGGTCCGCCTCGGCGTGACCGACGCCGTCCTCTGCCCGGGCTCGCGCAACGCCCCGCTGGCGTTCGCGCTGCACGCCGCCGACGCGGCCGGGCGGCTGCGGCTCCACGTGCGGATCGACGAGCGCACCGGCGGGTTCCTCGCGCTCGGCCTCGCCCTGGGCTCGGGGCGCCCGGTCCCGGTGGTGACGACGTCGGTCACGTCGTCGGCGTTCCAGAC
>NZ_JACBXB010001098.1 GCF_013870575.1 Pseudonocardia pini | reverse complement strand
GTGCTCGACGTCGGCAGGCGGCCCGTCGAGGACGCGCAGGGCATCCAGCGGCAGCTGTTCGGCGATGCCATCGGGGTCCCGCTGCCGGTCACGGTGCTGCGCAACGGGGCGATGGTCGACGTCGTCGCCGTGCCGAGCGAGCTCGTCTGAACGGTCGCCCCCGCGTCGGTCGAGTGGGTCAGCCCACGAGGCCGTGCTCCCACGCCCACGCCGCGATCTCCACGCGGTTGCGGGCGGAGATCTTGGCCTGGACGTTGCCGAGGTGGGTCTTCACCGTGGAGAGGGAGACGAACAGCTCGGCGGCGATCTCGTTGTTGGTCCGCCCCCGCGCCACGGCGCGCACCACGTCCAGCTCCCGGGGGGACAACGGCTCCGGGAGCCGCGGCGGGTCCGCGGGCTCGGTCAGTCGCTCCAGCAGTCGCACGGTGACCGACGGCGACACGAGGGCGTCCCCGGCCGCGGCGGCCTTCACGGCCTCCACGAGCAGCCGGGGACCGGCGTCCTTGAGCAGGAAGCCGCAGGCGCCCGCGCGCAGGGCGCCGTAGACGTACTCGTCGACGTCGAACGTGGTCACCACGACGATCCGCGGCGGTGCCGGATCGGCCATGAGCGCGCGGGTCGCCTCCAGCCCGTCGAGCTCGGGCATGCGGATGTCCATCAGCACGACGTCCGGGCGCAGCTCCCGCGCCCGGGCGACGGCGTCCACCCCCGTGCCCGCCTCCCCGACGACCTCGATCCCCGGTTCCGCGGACAGGATCAGCCGGAAGCCGGTGCGGACCATCTCCTGGTCGTCCGCGAGCAGCACGGTGGTCATCGGCCCTCCAACGGCAGCGCCGCGGTGACGGCCCACGTCCCCGGCCCGGCCGGGCCCGCCTGCAGGGTCCCGTCCAGCGCGGCGACCCGTTCGCCCATCCCGGCCAGCCCGAACCCGCCGTCGGTCGGCTCCCACCGCGGCCGCACCCCGTCGTTGCGCACCGCCACGCGCAGCTCCTCCGCCCCGATCCGGATCTCCACCTCGACGGCGGTGGCCTCGGGGGCGTGCCGCCGCACGTTGGTCAGAGCCTCCTGGACCACGCGGAAGCCGGTCGCGGCGACGCCGGCGGGCAGCACGGCGTGGGCGAAGCCGGGATCGGCGTCGAGCCGGACCAGCGTGCCCGCCGGGTCGAACCGCTCGACCATGTCCGGGATGCCTCCCAGCTCGGCGCCCGGCGTCCGCGCGCCCTCCTCCCCACCGTGCAGCACGCCGACGAGCTGCCGCATCGCGGTGAGGGCGTCCGTGCCGGCACGTTCGATCGCGGCGAGGGCGCGGTCGACGTCGTCGGGCGAGGTGCGGGCGACCACGGACGCGGCCTGCGCGG
>NZ_JACBXB010000010.1 GCF_013870575.1 Pseudonocardia pini | reverse complement strand
CGCGGGATCGACGCGCTCGCCGAGATCGGCGCGCTCGACGCGGTGGTCGCGGTCGGCGCCGGCTATCCCAAGCCCCCGCTGCGCCAGTTCGACGCGTCGGGCACCCTCGTCGCCGCGCCGGACCTCCCCGGCAGGCCGGACGGGCGACCCGCCTACCTGATCGTCTACCGCCCCGACCTCGCCCGTGTCCTCCGCGAGACGGCCGCCGCGGCGGGCGCGACCCTGCAGGTCGGGGTCACCGTCGCGGAGATCACCCGACACCCGGACCGGGTCGACGTGACCTTCACCGACGGCCGCACCGGGAGCTACGACCTGCTGGTCGGCGCCGACGGGCTCCGCTCGTCGGTCCGGGCCCAGGTGTTCGACCCGGACATCCAGCCCGCCTCCGCGGGCAGCCTCAGCCTGCGCTGGCTGCCCGCGGACGCCGGCCTGCCGGAGGAGGCCGGGCTCTACTACGGGGAGGACGCCGAGCTGGTCCTCGCCCCGATGGGGGACCGGACCTACCTCAGTGTCCAGCACGCGGACGACAGCCTGCTCGACGACGCCGAGGCGCGCAGGCTGCTGCGCACCAAACTCGACCAGTTCGACTCGCCGACCCTGCGGCGGCTGCGGGAACGGCTGACCGACGACCAGGTCGTCCTGGCCCGGCGCTACGAGTGGCTCCTCGTCGAGGGGCCCTGGCACCGCGGGCGGGTGGTCCTGATCGGGGACGCCGCCCACGCCACGACGGCGCATCTGGCTGCGGGCGGGGTGATGGCCCTGGAGGACGCGGTCTCACTCGCCCAGGAGCTGGGTCGGGGCGGCTCCGTCGACGAGTGCCTCGAGCGCTTCCACAGCCGCCGGATCGGCCGCTGCCGCATGGTCGTCGAGACCAGCGTGCAGCTGTCGGACATGCAGAAGAACGGCGCGACCGGTGCCGAGCTCAACGCCGTCCGGTGGCCTGCTCTGCAGATCCTCGCCCAGCCGTTCTGACCCCCGACCTGCAAGGAGACGAGAAGCGATGACGCTCGACATCGACGGCGGTGTCTACGAGCTGTACACCGGCACGATCACCGCGCGGATGGACTCCGCCGCGCGACGCTGGGGCGACCAGGTCGCCTGGGTCTTCGCCGACCGGGAGGTCAGCTTCACCGAGACCAAGCGGACCGCGGACCGCGTGACGGCCGGCCTGCTCGAGCTGGGGGTGACCCGCGGCGACAAGATCGCTCTTTGGACGCCGAACCTGTTCGAGTGGTGGGCCACCGCGCTCGGCGCGATGCGGATCGGCGCGCAGGTCGTGCCCATGAACACGCGCTTCAAGGAGTTCGAGGCCAAGCACGTGCTCGCGCACAGCGACGCCTCGGTGCTGATCTACCAGCCGGGCTTCCTGGACATCGACTTCGACGGCCTGCTCGAGGAGGTGGCACCCGACCTGCGGATCACCGAGGGGGGTGTCGCCGAGACCGCCGAGCTGCCCCGGTTGCGCCGGGTCCTGACCCTGGGCGAGAGCAGGCACGCGACCCTGCCGTGGGAGGACCTGCTCGACGCGCCCCCGGTCGACGTCGACGCGCTGGAGAAGGAGATCGACCCGCTGGACCCGGTGTACATCCAGTTCACCTCCGGCACGACCTCCGCCCCCAAGGGCGCGTTGCTGACCCACCTGCACGTGGCCAACTTCGCCGTGGAGCTCTACCTGCGGCTCGGTGTCCGCCCGGGCGAGGCGGTGTTCAACACCCAGCCCTTCTACCACTCGGGCGGGGCGGCGACGCTCCCCGTCCCGCTGGCGATCGGCTGCACGCTGGTCGTGCCGCACTACTACACCCCCGAGAGCACGCTGGCCGCGATCGCGAAGTACCGGTGCGTCACCCGCGGCGGGATCCTGACCATGTTCGTGATGGAGATGGAGCACCCGAACTTCCGCGACTACGACCTGTCGTCGCTGCGCTGTGCGTGGACCGGCGGCTCGCCGGACCTCATGGACCGCGTCCGCGAGGAGTTCGGCATCGAGCTCATGCAGCTCTACGGGGCCACCGAGGGCAGCGGCTGCCTCGGCGACCTCGACATGCCGTGGGAGCTGCGCAGGCTCCCCTGCGCCGGGAAGCCGATGACCGGGGCCCAGGTCAAGATCGTGCACCCGGAGACCCACGAGGAGCTGCCCGCGGGGGAGGTCGGCGACGTCTGGATGTGCGGGCCGATGACGATGCTCGGCTACTACAACGACCCGGACCGCACCGCCGAGGCGATGGTCGACGGCTGGGTGCGGGTCGGCGACCTCGGCCGGATCGACGAGCAGGGCTACTTCACCTTCGCGGGCCGGCTGAAGGACATGATCCGGGTCGGTGGCGAGAACACCTCCGCGGAGGAGGTCGAACTGGTGATCATGTCGCATCCGGCGGTGCAGCAGGCCCAGGTCATCGGCGTGCCGGACCCCCGGCTCGGCGAGGTGCCGCTGGCGTTCGTCGAGCTGCGGCCGGGCGCGACCGCCGAGGCCGAGGACGTCATCGCGCACTGCAAGGCGCGCTCGGCGAACTTCCGGGTCCCGCGGTACGTCCGGTTCGTCACCGAGTGGCCTTACACCGGCAGCGGCAAGCTGGCCAAGGGCGAGCTGCGCGAGAGCGTGGCCGCGGAGTTCGGGATGCTCGGTGCGGCGAGCTGAGCGGGGCCGGTCGTGAGCCGCTTCCGGGACTCGCTGGCGATCGTCGGGATCGGCATCTCCCCGACCACACGCACCGGCGGGGGCGGGCTCAGCGCCCACATGATGGAGGCCCAGGCGCTCAAGCTGGCGATCGAGGACGCGGGCCTGCAACCCTCGGACATCCACGCCTCGCTCTACGCCGGAGCCCAGCAGGGCGCGGACTCCGGCGCCCGGATGGCGGGCCTCAAGCCGCGGTGGTGGCTGCCCTTCGGGCGTATGGCCAACGCCCACAACAGCCTGCTCTACGCCGCCGGGGCGATCGCCTCGGGGAACTGTGACCATGTGGCCGTGTCCCTGGGGATCTCCTGGCTGACGGACGCGCAGAACATGGCGAAGGCGGCCGCCGAGGGCCGCAGCGTCGTGGTCGACAAGAAGTTCTCCATCGCGCGCGACGGCGGCGGCGTCGTCCAGCAGGGCTGGACCGCCACGCCCGGAGCGGCTGCGGTGCACGCGTTCCTGGCCTCACGGCACATGCACGAGTTCGGGACCACCGAGGAGCAGCTCGGCTCGGTGGCCCTCGCCCATCGGGCGTGGGCCAACCTCAACCCGGAGGCCAAGTTCTACGACCGCGAGCTCACCATGGAGGACTACCTGGCCTCGCGCTGGGTGGTGCACCCCTACCGGTTGTTCGACAACTGCGTGGTGTCGGACGTGGCCTGCGCCTTCATCGTCACGACCGCCGAGCGCGCCAAGGACCTGCGCAGACCACCGGTGTACGTCAAGGGCGTCGGGATGGGGGATGCGGGGCGCGAGTCGTGGTGGGACAAGAGCACGTTCTCCCGAACGGACGCGGCCTTCGCGCGCGACCGGGCCTTCGAGTCGGCGGGCATCGGGATCGAGGACGTCGACCTGGCGGAGATCTACGACTGCTTCACCGGCGACGTGATCATGACCGTCGAGGACTACGGGTTCTGCAAGAAGGGCGAGGGTGGTCCGTTCCTCGAGTCCGGGGCGACCCGGCCGGGCGGGTCGATCCCGATGAACACGCACGGCGGCCTGCTGTCGGCGTTCCACTGCGGCGACATGGGCAACATGATCGAGGCGGTGCGGCAGCTGCGGGGCGACTGCGGGGACCGGCAGGTCCCCGGTGCGGAGATCGCACTCGTCGACGGGCACGGGGCCGAGCTGATCCTGCCGTACATGTGCCCCATCACGGGGTGCACCATCCTCGGCAACCAGGAGGGCTGATGACGATCGAGACGAGGGCGGGGGTCCAGGAGGAGTTCGGGCTGGGCGACTGGATCCACGCCCCGCTGGAGGACCTGGACCCGGACCAGATGCTGTTCTGGGACGGGCTGAAGGAGCACGTCTTCACGCTCTGTCACTGCACCGTCTGCGACGCCTGGTACTGGCCGCAGACGCTCTGCCCCAACCACGGGGCGATCCCCGAGGTGGGGCAGATGGAGTGGGTGCCCAGCAGCGGTCGGGGGACGATCTTCGCCCGGGTGATCGTCCACCAGGTGACCGATCCCGCGTTCGCGGGAGAGGTGCCGTACGGCCTGATCGTCGTCGAGCTCGAGGAGGGGCCGTTGTTCGTCTGCCGCATGATCACCAAGGGTGACCCGTACGACGCGGCCATCGGTGACCCCGTCGAGGTCGTGTACTGCGACTCCGACCGAGCGGGCCACACCCTGCCGCTGTTCGCGCCGGTGGGGGAGTGGACCCGATGACCGCGGCGGAGGGGCCGGGCCGGCTGACGGTCGACCACATCGGGATCGTCGTCGACGACCTGGACGAGGCCGTCGCGTTCCTTC
This sequence comes from Pseudonocardia pini, assembly GCF_013870575.1. Lineage (GTDB taxonomy): Bacteria > Actinomycetota > Actinomycetes > Mycobacteriales > Pseudonocardiaceae > Pseudonocardia > Pseudonocardia pini. The sequence continues at coordinate 20,546 of NZ_JACBXB010000010.1, read as the reverse complement.
GCGACGTCCTCGGGCTCACCATCGATGAGATCTTCGACGTGGGTCCGGCCGGCCGCGGCGCCATGGTCGCGGCGGGCCCGGTCCACCTGGAACTCGTCGAGTACGCCCAGCCGGAACGGCGCCGAGAGGGCCTGCGCGGTGGCACGGCGCGGATCGAGCACATCGCCTTCGACGTCGCCGATGCCGAACGGGCCCATGCGGCCCTGACCGCTCGCGGCGTCGAGGTCGAGGGCGGACTGCGCGTCCGCTCCGACTGCACGACCTTCTTCACCACGCCGGAGTCCTGCGACGGCGTCATGTACCAGTTCCGCGAGGCCACGGGGGACTGAGCCGGATCGCCCGCGGGCCTCAGACCTCGTCGAGGTCCTCCCCGCGGGCGATCCGGTGCAGTGCGCACAGGTCCAGCAGCTCCAGCGCCACGCTGCCGCGCTGGATGAGCCCGTCGGCCCGCAGGCCCTTGAGCAGCCGGGTCACGACCTCCCGAACGGTGCCGGTGGCGTGGGCGAGGTCCTGCACCGTCGCGTGCACGACCACCGCGCCGTTCTCCCGCACCGCCAGGTCGAGGAGGTGTCGGGCGACGCGCTGTCGAAGCGGCGAGAGCACGTTCTCCGCCAGCAGCGACACGCTCGACAGGTGGGCGACCATCAGCCCGTCGATGACCGCGCGGCAGACCGTCGGATCGGTCTGCAGCAGCTCGGCCAGCACGTCACGGCTCAGCATGAGCAGCGTCGAGTCGACGACGGCCTGTCCGCCCGCGACCAGGCCTGCACCGCCGTCCGGGGGACGAAGGTCCGGGATTCCGAAGGCCTCACCGTCGGCGGCGTACTGCAGAGTGACCTGCCGGGGGCCGGAGACCGCGTAGACGCGGACCAGACCCTCGATCACGAGGCCTGCCTGGCTGGCCCGCGGGGTGACCGGCAGACGCTGTCCGGCGGTGAGCCGGACCTCCTCCGCGGTGGCGAGCAGACGTTCGCGGGCGGCGGGGGACAGACCCGCGTACGGGCTCCGGGCCCAGGCGGTCGTGACGGCGGACGAGTGCTTCGTGGCGAAGGCTACGGACATGCGGGCGCTCCCCTCATCATTGAGATCGCGGGTCCGCGGGCGCCGTACTCACAGCAGTCGCGGACCGTGCATGGCGGGACGTACGTCCTGATGACACTACTGATCTCCGCGTTCGGAGTGAAGCGACGCTTGGCCGCACTCCGACCGGCCGGACCGCCGTTGTCGACTACGTCGTTTGACCTGGTGGCACCTCGGCACAAAAGTTCCTGGGAGGGTCCCCCGGCGGCCCGTAGCGTGTGGCGCGCACGACATCCCCGCACGACGACGACGCCCCGAGCGGGCGCCGAGAGGCGAGGTACCTCCATGGGATCCAGCAGCGTCGACATCCCCACCGCCCGCGGCGACGTCGTCTCGTCGGCGGACCTGGGACCGACCCTGATGCACGAGCACGTGTTCCTCTGCGACCACGAGGTCAACATCAGCTGGCCGGACACGCTCGGTGACATGGACGGCCACGTCGCCGCCGCCGTCGAGCAGCTCAACGCGCTCGCCGCGACCGGTGTCCGGACCATCACCGATGTGACCGCGATCGGCCACGGGCGCGACATCGCCCGGGTCGCGAGGGTGGCGCGCGAGGTCGACCTGAACATCCTCGTCGCGACGGGGATCTACGTGCTGACCGAGCTGCCGACGTACTTCCGCCTGTTCGGCCCCGGGTCCTTCATCGAGGCACCGGAGGCGATGACGGACTACTTCGTGCGCGACATCGAGGAGGGCATCGGCTCGACCGGGGTCCGGGCCTCGATCCTCAAGGTGGCCACAGGGCATGCGGGCCTGACGAACGACGTGCTGCGCTGCCTGCGGTCGGTGGCGGCGGCGCACCGGCGGACGGGGGTACCGATCACCACCCACACCAGCATCCCCCAGAACGGCCGCGACCAGCAGCGGATCCTCGCGGAGGAGGGCGTGGACCTGAGCCGGGTGGTGATCGGGCACGTCGACAGCACTGCCGACGGCGACCTCGGCTACGTCGAGGAGCTGTTGGAGAAGGGGTCCTACGTCGGGTTCGACTCGTTCTCCCTGCCGTTGGTCGACCTGGACACCAAGGTCGATCTGATGGCGAAGCTGATCGCGCGCGGCCACGGCGACAAGATCGTGGTGTCGCACGACCACGCCTGCCACGTGGACTTCATGCCCGCGGAGTACCAGGGCGACTTCTACCGCAAGACCTACTTCGCGGACGTCGTCGGGCCGATGCTGCTGGAGGCCGGGGTCACCGAGAGCGGGCTGCGGGCGCTGACGGTGGACAACCCGCGTGCGGTCTTCGAGACCACCGCGCGGGGGGCCTACTAGCGCCACCGCCCGACCGCCACGGCGAGCGTCAGAGATCGAGGACCAGGCGTGCTCCCCGAGCACGCGACACGCAGATCATCATGGTGTCGTGCGCCGCACGCTCCTCGTCGGTGAGGAGCTCGTCTCGGTGGTCGACCCGCCCGTCGAGGACCGGTGTCTCACAGGTGCCGCAGATCCCCTCGCCGCAGGAGGAGAGCAGGCGCAGGCCCGCGGCCCGGAGCGCGTCGAGGATCGAGGTCCCCTCGGGGACCCGCACGGTGACGCCCGTGCTCCGACACTCGACCTCGAACGCTCCGGCCTGCTCCGGGGCCTCGCCCGACGCGGCGAACCGCTCGACGTGCACGGCTCGGCCGCGCTGCGCGGCGCTGTGGGCCTCGACCGCCTCGATCAGGCCGAGCGGACCGCAGCAGTACACCGGCGACTCCGCCGCAGGGAGTAGCGCGGGCAGGTCGAGCAGGCCGACCTCGTCCTGCGGGTGGAGGGTCACGCGGTCGCCGTAGCGGGCGAGCTCGTCGAGGTAGGCCATGGTGCTGCGGGACCGACCGCCGTAGTGCAGGTGCCAGTCCGTGCCCGCCGCCTCGGCGGCCGCGACCATCGCCAGGATCGGGGTGATCCCGATCCCGCCCGCGACGAACTCCACCCGCGGCGCAGGCAGCAGGGGGAAGTGGTTGCGCGGTCCGCGAACCTGGATCTCGGCGCCGGCCGCCAGGTGGTCGTGGATCCAGGCCGACCCGCCGCGGCCCGCAGGCTCGCGCAGGACGGCGATCCGCCACGCCGTCGAGTCCACGGGGTCGCCGTTGAGCGAGTACTGGCGCACCTCGTCGCCGGGGAGGACCAGGTCCACGTGGGCGCCCGGTGTCCACGGCGGGAGGGCGTCGCCGTCCGGGCGGCCCAGCCGCAGCTCGACGACGTCGGCGCAGAGGTCGCGTCGACCGGTCACGACGAGGGTGTGGGTCCGGTCGTCCGCCGCCGCGGAGGTCCGGTCGGGTGCGGTGGCCGTGCTCATGGTGTCCCTCGCCTCCATCAGCCGGTGAAGGTGTCGCCGCCACCGATGTACAGGACCTGGCCGGTGTAGAAGCCCGCGCCCTCGCCGCAGGCGTAGGCCACGCCCTCCGCGATGTCCTCGGGCAGCCCCGCCCGCTTCACGCACTGGAACTCGGTCAGCGGCGACATGGCCTCGTCGACCGTCTGGCCCTCGGGGATGATGGTGGCGATCTGCGGGGTGGCGATCGGCCCCGGCATGATCGTGTTCACGGTGATCCCGTCCGGGCCGCCCTCGCGGGCCAGGAACCGGGTCAGCCCGATCACGCCCGCCTTGGCCGAGATGTACGCGGCCGAGGAGAACCTCCCGGTCTTCACGACGCCCGACGACACGTTGCCGATCCGCCCGTAGCCGTTGCGGCGCATCCGGGGGAGCACGTCGTGGCAGGTCACGAACACGGCATCGAGGTTGACGGCGGTGATCGAGCGCCAGACGTCGAGGGTCATGTCCTCGAACGGCACGGGCGGGAAGATCCCCGCCATGTTCACCAGGACGTCGACGGAGCCGTGGTCGGCCTCGAAGGCGTCGAAGGCGGTGGCGACCTGGGCCGGGTCGGTGACGTCGGCCGGATAGGCGCGCACCGTGAGGCCCTTGTCGGTCAACCGCTGCGTGGCCTCGCGCGCGGCGTCGGACTTGATGTCCACGATGCCGACCGCGGCGCCCTCCTCGGCCAGCCGGGTGGCGCAGGAGAAGCCGATTCCGTCCGCCCCACCGGTGACGATCGCGTGGCGGCCTTCGTAGCGTCGCATGAGCACTCCTCATCGGGTCGCCCGCTCGCGGGGAGCGGGGGGGACGACGACCGACTATGGCAAGCCCGACCCGGCGCTGACCCGGGACAATTGTTCCTTGGTCGCACCAGGGGCACCGGTCATCGTGGCCCGGGTTGCGTCGGCGAACCCCTACGCGCCGACTCCCGACGCGGAAGGAACCCGATCGTGACATCGTCCCCCGCCCCGTCCGCCACCGAGGGCTTCAACGTGTTGTCCCCGGAGTACCTGGTGGATCCGCTCGCCTATCTCGGCGCGGTCCGCCTGCGGACGCCGCTGGTGCACCTGCCCGAGCTCGGCGCCTGGGTGCCGACCCGGTACGTCGACATCGACCGGATCCTGCAGGACCACGAGACCTTCTCCTCCGCGGTGCTGCAGATCCCGCCGCTGAGCCCCGCGCTGAAGGAGCTGATCCCCGCCGAGGACGAGGAGATCGTCCGGCGGCTGTTCGCCGCGCAGCTCGTCTTCACCGACCCGCCCGTGCACGACGTCCAGCGTCGCTCGGCCCAGCGCACGTTCACCAAGCGCCAGGTCGACCGCACGATGGCGCGGATCGAGGAGATCTGCGACGAGCTGATCGACTCCTTCGTCGACCGCGGCGAGGTCGATCTGATGGAGCACTTCGCCCGCCGGTTCTCGCTCCGGGTCGTCGGCACGATGATCGGTCTCGACGTCGACGACCTCGAGCGGTTCCACGGGATGGTGAACGACTTCTCGACCTTGATCGGGCCGTCCTCGGCCGACGCGGGCTTCCTCGGGTTCACCGACGAGCAGGTCGCCGCCGACTTCGCGGGCGTCGTCGCCGGATACCGCTACTTCGCCGGACTCGTGGAGCAGCGGCGGGCCGAGCCGCGGCAGGACCTCGTGACCGCGATGATCACGTTGACCGACGACGCGGGCGAGCCCGTCATGTCCACCGACGAGATCCTCGCGCACCTCGTCGGGATCGTGGCGGCGGGGACGGACACGACCGCGAACCTGGTCTGCTCGCTCGTGGCGAGACTGACGGCGGAGCCCGCCGTGCGCGACGCCGCGATCGCGGACCCGAGCCTCTGGCCCGCGGTGGTGGAGGAGGGACTGCGGCGCGAGACACCCGGGGACAAGGCCACCCGGATGGCCACCCGGGACGTCGAGATCGCCGGACAGCAGCTGCACGCGGGCGATCTCGTCCTCGTGCTGTTCGCCGCGGCGAACGGCGACCCGGACCGCTTCCCGGACCCGCTCGCCTTCGACATCGACCGGCCGGGCATCGCGGAGAGCAGGCACTTCGGCACGGGGCGGCACTTCTGCCTGGGTGCGCCCATCGTCCGCCCCGAGGCGCGGATCGCGATGGAGAAGCTCTTCACGCGCCTGCCGGGGCTCGAGGCACGCCAGGACGTGGCGCCGGACTTCGCGCCGACGCTGATGCGCCTGCGGAACAGCCTGCCCGTGCGCTGGAACGTGGGGGGATGACACCGGTCGGGCGCCCGCGACCCGGGTGCCCGACCGGTGGTCAGGTGACGAGGTGGCCACCGTCCACGGGGAGGGTCACCCCGGTCACCCACCGGGCGTCGTCGCTGCACAGCCACACCGCCGCCGCGGCGATGTCCGCCGGGTCCAGCGCGGTCAGCGGCAGTGCGGTGCGGGAGTGTGCGTAGGACTCGGCGAAGTCCTCCAGGAAGCGGTCCATCCCCGGATGACGCACCAGCGGAGTGTCGACGGGGCCGGGGTGCAGGCTGTTGCACCGGACTCCATAGGGCCCCAGCATCGTGGCGAAGTGCCGCATCACCCCGACGACGCCGTGCTTGGCCGCGGTGTAGGCCGCGAACCCGTGGTTGACCTTGTCGAACGGCGCGGGCACCGTCCGCATGCCCTGTACCGAGCTGGTCAGCACGATCGCCCCGCGGCGCTCGGCCACGAGGTGTCCCGCCACGAGGTCGACCGTGTTGTAGGCGCCGGTCAGCAGGACGTCGACAGCGTCCTGCCAGGCCTGCATCGTCGCGGCGCTCGGCCCGAACATCGGCCCGATGCCGGCGTTGGCGATGACGAAGTCGATCCGGCCGGTGCGGTCCAGCCCGCGCTCGATCGCCCGGGCCAGCCCGTCCCGGTCCCGGACGTCGGCCTGTTCGGCGTGAAAGGTCCGGTCCTCGGCCTCGACCATGGCAGCGGTCTCGGCCAGGTCCGTCTCGGTGCCGAGCCGGTACTCACAGCTCTCGATCTGTGCGCAGAGGTCGATGCCGATCACGTCGGCACCTTCGCGGGCCATCCGCAGCGCGTGGGCCCTGCCCTGGCCACGGGCGGCGCCGGTCACCAAGGCGACGCGGCCCGCGAACCGTCCGCTCATCGGGGCGTACCCGCGCGGTGCAGGCGGGGCTGTGCGGTCGTCAGGGTCACCGTTGCTCCTGGGGCGTCTCGACGGATGCGTCGAGCGGACGCTAGCTCCGCACCGCCGAGAGGCCCAGGAACATCGGTCCCCTCCCGGTGTGCGCGCACCCGGGGGATCACCTCGCGATCGGTGTCCCTCGGGTGGGACCGACCGATACCCGCTACCCGACGGACGGCTCCCCGACGACGTGCAGCACGCCCGCCACGTAGTCGCGGAGCAGGGCGGGATCGACGGTGTCCGCGACGAGGCCGAGGTAGCCGTCCGGGCGGACCAGCATCATGCCTGCTGCGCCCAGCCGGAGGGAGTCCGCGGGATCGAGCAGGTCGGCGCCGACCTCCAGCACCGTGCCGAGGTCGCCGAGGACCTCGCGCAGCGGGTCGGCGGGGCCGCGGGCGAGCAGCAGCAGGCCAGGGGTCGTCAGCAGCTCCTCGACGGCGACCGGGCTGCCGTCCGGCCGGGTCAGCCCGACGGGGTCCGGCGCGAAGTCTCCCGCCCGCAGCGCGCCGCCGTGCTGCACCGACAGCCTGCTGTCGCGGTAGCGGACGGTCAGCTCGGCCATCCTCGTGGCCGCCGCGTCGCTGATCCGGTGGTGGTGCCCGGCCACGAACAGTGCGGCGTTGCGCACCGCCGCCTCCACTCCCGACGCCGTGCCCACGTTCGTCAGCAGCGTGGTGTTGCGGACGACCGAGGCGCCGACCGGGTGCCGCTCCTCCTGGTAGGTGTCGAGCAGGTCCGCCGCCGCGTGGCCGCGGACCACGAGCGCCAGCTTCCAGGCGAGGTTCGCCGCGTCCTGGATGCCGGTGTTCATCCCCTGCGCCCCGGCGGGGCTGTGGATGTGCGCGGCGTCCCCGGCGAGCAGCACGCGATCGTGCCGGTACCGGGGGACCTGGGCGTGGTGGATCTCGAAGTAGGTCAGCCAACGGGGGTTCCGCACGGTGACCCGGCCGCCCATCCGCGCGTCGGCGAGCGCCTGGATCTGCGCCAGGGTCGGGTCGCCCGCGCCGGGCTCCGGCGGCGCGACGAAGAACATGATCCGGGCCCGGCTGCCGGCCAGGGGGAAGAGGATCCCCATGCCGTCGGGATGGGTGAACATGCGGATGGTGTCGGGGGAGAACGAGGTCTCCACGTCGACGTCCGCCATGGCGAAGGTCTGGCCGTGGAACGAGCCCTCCAGGCGCTCACCCACGAGGTGTCGGGTGGTGCTGTGCCCGCCGTCGGCGCCCACCACCCAGCCGACCCGGGCGGTCTCCTCGCCTGCGGCGGACCGCAGTGTGACCGCGACGCCCGCCGGGTCCTGGGTCAGCGCCGTGACCTCGACGCCCCGCTCCACCACGATCCCGAGCCCGGCGGCCCGCTCGGCCAGCACCGCCTCGGTGTCCGGCTGCGGGATGTCCAGCACGTAGGGATGTCTGCTGGGCGCCTCGGCGAGACTCATGCGGACCCGGGTCCGGCCGGAGCGGCCGTCGGTCAGCTCGAGCGCGTCGATGCGCCGGCCACGGGCCTCGAGCTGCGGCAGGACGCCCATGGCGGCGAGCATCTCCATGCTCCGGGCGTGGATCGCGACGGCGCGGGACTCGGTCGTCGCCTGCTCGAGCAGGTCGACCACCCGCACGCGGACTCCGAGGCGGGCGAGCTGACAGGCGGCGGTCAGGCCGACGGGCCCCGCGCCGACGACGAGGACGTCAGACGGTGTGTGCACAGTGGGTACTCCGATCCGGGGTGGACGACGTTTCGTCCGGCTCCCCGCCACTGTGCGCACCCCGTCTGCGACTCGGCTCCAACCGGGTCCGCGACGGGCTCGGCGTACGACGCCATTGCTCCGTGGCGGAGCGCCGGAGCCGCTCGACGTCGATCCGTGCCGGGTCGAGGAGCCGCCGGCCCCCGATGTGGCGGAGCCGCCGAGCACGGCGACTTCGGCCCGTCCGGCGAGGGTGACCGCCCGGACCCTGCTCGACACCAGCTCGGCAGGTTGACGGCTTCGGTACGATCCTTCGAACGGTCAGACCGCTTGTCTGCGGCCGCACTGCTGCGGGTCCGGCCGGTCAGGAGGCTGACGTGCACGACGTCGTCCACGGTGACCACACCGAGCCTCGCGGCGCCGACCTGGATCCGGAGGTCCTCGTCGCGCGGACCCGGGACGCCGTCGCGGCGATCGCGGCGGTCGCACTGAGGGCCGACGACGGCCCCGTCGTCGAGAGGGCGATCGAGTCGCTGGACGACGCGGTGGACTCCCTGGTCGCCGGGGAGCGCTACCTGCGTCGGCGGCTGGGAGCGAGAGACGGGGGCGGCGCGTCCGCGGAGACGGCGGACCTGCTGCTGCTCGTGCGGGCACAGTCGCTGCGTCTCTCGATCGGCGAGGTGCGGGTCAGACGTCGATCGGCCGCGGCGGCGGAGCTCCACCGCTCGCTCACCCGGCTGCGGAGCGGCCTCAGCGCGGCCGACCTGCTGCGGGAGATCCCCCGTGAGCTGGGCCGCCTGGGGTTCAGCCGCTCCCTGGTCTGCAGTGTCCGCGGGACGACGTGGACCGCGCGCTCGGCCTTCGCCCATGAGGACGAGTCACTGGCCGGCGCGCTGGTGCACGTCGGGTCGTCGATGCCGGGACGGATCGGGCGCGAGGAGCCCGAGACCGAGGCGGTCCGACGGCGGACCGCCGTGCTGGTCCGCGACGCGCAGCGCAGGCCGCGTGTCCATCGTGAGCTGGTCACGCTGGGGGACACGCGCGACTACGCGACCGGGCCGGTGGTGGTGCAGGGCCGGGTCGTGGGGTTGGTCCACGTCGACCGACACTCCCAGTCGGACGTCGTCGACGACGACGACCGCGAGCTGCTGGGACTGTTCACCGACGGCGCGGGCCTCGCCTTCGAACGCGCGCACCACCAGGAGCGCTTCGCAGAGCTGAAGCGCCAGCTGGAACGGCAGATCACCGGGATCGACGAGATCGTCTACGGCGTCACCGACTGGGAGCCGCCACCGGAGCCCGTCGCCCCGACTGCGCACCCGTACCTCGGCGACGGCCCCCTGAGGGAGCTCACCCGCCGCGAGCTGGAGGTGGTGCGCCACCTCGCGGGCGGGGCGTCGAACCAGGAGATCGCCGAGCGGCTCGGGCTGTCTGTGGGCACGGTGAAGACGCACGTCAAGGGACTGCTGCGCAAGCTGGGGGCCGCGAACCGCGCCGACGCCGCAGCCCGGTTCCGCACGCTCATCGGAAGCGGCTGAGCGGGAGGGAGCTGGGCGAGAGGGAGAAAAGCACCCCCGCGGAGAGAGGTGCGTCACGCCGGCGGGTCCGAGGATCGGACCAGCAGCGCTGACCGCCTGTCGACCAACGGAGGTTGCCATGACCGATGCCCCGAGTGTGGACGTCGCCTACGAGCCGGTGGGCGTCGGGCTGAACGTCCACGAGACGCCCGCCGTCGAGGGCCGGGTGAAGTGGCTGGACTCGCCCGACGCGGTCCTCGACTTCGTCGAGGAGGAGGACGACGTCACCGACGTCGTCGTGATCGTGCGGGGCGGCACGACGACCTTCCTGACGCCGGCGCTGACCGCCGGGATCTGCGGGATCGTCACGCTGCAGGGTGCGCCGGAGAGCCATCTCGGCATCGTCAGCCGGGAGTACGGCATCCCCTGCGTGATGTCCGTGGCGTTCGAGAAGGGTGTCCGGACCGCGCGCGGCGAGGTCGTGCCCGCCGACGGCGCCCGGATCAGGCTCGACTCGACGACCCGCCCGAAGGCGACCGTGAGCGTCGAGATCGGCGCGCCGGTCTCCGACGAGCCGGTCGCCGACACCGGCCCCGGGATGTCGCCGGAGGTGCTCGCCCAGATCCAGCTGCTGCTGGAGAAGTTCGGCGGACAGGTGCCGCACGGCGCCGAGGGCGACGCGATCATGCAGGCGCAGCTGAACACGAAGATCCTCGACCTCACCGACGAGAGCGCCGCCCGCCCGCTGACCGTCACCGAGGTCAACGACGTCCTGACGTACCTGACCTGGAACGAGTGGGACGCGCTGGCGGCCCGGGCGACCGAGGGCGAGTCCGGCCTGATCCCGCGCCAGGAGTACGAGGCGCTGGGCATCCTCAACGCGTGGTTCCGGCACCCCGGCTGGCTCGCCGCCATCGAGGAGAGGGTCGGCGCCGAGGGCGTGGTCGACATCGGGTCCGCCGCGCGGACCGAGATCGGCACCAAGGTCAACCTGCTGCACGCCTGGGCGGTGCTGTGTGCCCCGTTCTTCGGCCGCGGCATCGCGATCGAGATGGGCCTGCACGACGAGCACCGCGGGGCCGCCGACCTGCCCCCGAGCGCCACGACGGCCCGCAGGATCTACAAGGGCATCTGGGGCGAGGGTGGGATGTTCACCTCGATGCGGAACTACCACGCGCCGCTGCTGGGATCGGAGTGGCTGGACCGCTTCGCCGCGGACCGGATCGCGCTGACCGATGCGGACGCCCGCTCGGCCTTCCAGAAGTTCAACGCCTCGGCGGAGCTGCTGGGCTTCCTGCACCACTTCGACAACCGGCTCGGCCTGGGCGACAGCGGCCCGTACCCGCTGCCCGACGGCGGGTTCGTGGTCGTGCGGGACCTGTTCGTCAACGAGCCCGCCTTCGAGTGGTCCGAGCTGTCCGGCGACCTGCCGTACTCGATCACCATGGCGATGGCCTTCGCACCGGACAGCGGGCTCGAGGTCAAGGTCACCGATCTCTCGACCATGTTCACCGAGCCGACGAACTACCTGCGGCACCTCTCCGGCGTCTCGGTCTACACCCGGCAGCACTGGGACACCCCGGCCGCCGAGGTGCAGTCGTTGTCCGTGGCGGACATGGCGGCGCTGCGGCAGCGGGTCGAGACCGCGTCGGCGGGCCTCTACCGGCACATCGCGGGCATGGGGCACCGCGAGAAGGTCCTGGCGGGGGCCAAGGTCTACACGGCGGGGTTCATCCTCCCGTTCGCCCGCGCGGCCGGGGTCTACGACGAGCTCGTCGCCGAGCAGGGGCTCTTCGAGGTCCACCCGGAGGCCGAGGCCGTCTACGACCGGATCGTGGGCGGGGTCGCGACCGAGATGATCCCGCGGCTGTTCCTGACCGGTTCGTGGGGCGTGCCGGTCCCCGAGGAGGTCAAGTGACGGCGCAGGCGGGCATCGACCTCACCGACATGCGGCCCTTCGTGGCCGGCACCCAGCACGAGCTCTTCCGCGCGCTGCGCGACCACGACCCGCTCCACTGGAACGACGAGACGGACGGCGGCCGCGGCTTCTGGTCGCTGACCCGCTACGCCGACGTCCGGGAGGGGGCGAACGACCACCAGCGGCTCTCCAGCGCCGAGGGCACCCAGCTCGCGGAGCGCCGTGTGGAGGGCAAGCTCCACAGCCTGCACAACATGGACGAACCGGAGCACGGCAAGCTGCGCCGCATCGCCATCCCGTACCTGCGCGCGGTGAAGATCAAGCGCTGGCAGCAGTCGATCGCCGAGTCGGTGACCCGGCTGCTCGACGAGGCCGAGGCGGCGGGCGAGCTCGAGTTCGTGCACGCCGTGTCGGCCAACCTGCCGATCCGGGTCCTGGCCCGCGTGCTCGGGGTGCCTGCCGAGGACTGCGCGACCCTCGCCGAGCTGAGCAACGTCGCGCATATCCAGGACCCCGAGTACGTGACGACGGACGAGCAGCGCGAGACGGCCCGTGAGGAGCTCTTCGCCTACTTCAAGGACCTGACGGCGAAGCGTCGGGCGGACCCGCAGGACGACCTGGTGTCCGTGCTGGTGCAGGGCACGGTCGACGGCGAGCCGCTGAGCTGGGAGCAGCTCGCGGCGTACTACATCGTCCTCATGGCGGCGGGCAACGAGACGACGCGCCACCTGACCTCCGGGGCCGTCGACGCCTTCGACCGGTACCCGGAGGAGTGGCGGCGGCTGCGCGCCGACCGCGGCCTGCTCGGCCCGGCGGTCGAGGAGATGTTCCGCTGGGTGTCCCCGATCGCGTTCATGCGCCGCACCGCGATCGCGCCGGTCGAGTGGCACGGGCACACCATCGAGCCGGGGCAGAAGGTGCTGCTGTGGTTCGGCAGCGCCAACCGCGACGAGCGGGTCTTCGCCGATCCCGACCGCTTCGTGGTCGACCGCACCCCGAACGACCACCTCACCTTCGGCTGGGGCGTGCACTTCTGCATGGGCGCCCACCTGGCCCGCGCGGAGACGGCCGCGCTGTTCGGTCAGATGATCGACCGCGGGCTGGACGTGCGGCTCGCGGCACCCCCGGACCGCCTGGAGGCCAGCATGTTCGCGGGCATCAAGCGGATGCCGGTGACCGTCACCCGCTCGTCGTGAGCGTGCTCGCCCCGCCCCGACACCGTCGAACGCCGCTCTGAGGGAGCTTCGGATGTATCCCCCTGTCCACGCCGCCGAGGCACCCGACCGTCCCGCGATGGTCCTGGCCGCGAGCGGCGCCACGCAGACCTACGCCGAGCTGGCCGACCGCAGCGCCAGGCTGGCGACCTGGCTCCACCGTGCGGGGCTGGTCGAGGGCGACCGGGTCGTGGTCGCTCTGCCCAACGACCTGCGCTGGGGCGAGATCGCCTGGGCCTGCTGGCGCAGCGGGTTGATCCTCTGCGCGGTCAACCGGCACCTCTCCGCCCGTGAGCTCACCCCGCTGATGGAGGACACCGCACCCCGCGTCGTCGTCACCTCCGCGGAGCTCGCCCCCACCCTGCGCAAGGCCGCCGGGGACGAGCCGCGCCTGCTGGTCGTGGGCGAGGACTACGACGAGGCGGTCGAGGGCACCGAACCGGACCCGGACCTGCCCGAGACCATGGGCGGGCGGCTGCTCTTCAGCTCCGGCACCACCGGCAGGCCCAAGCCCTTCACCGTGCCCCCGCCCGGCAGGCATCCGACCGAGGTCCCGGTGCGGTCGGGGGAGATGATGGCAGGTCTCGGCTTCGAGCCCGGGTCCAGTGTGTACCTCTCGACCGGCCCGGCCTACCACGCGGCGCCGCTGGGGTTCCTGCAGTCGGTGCACCAGCTGGGCGGGACCGTCGTGCTCATGGAGCGGTTCGACGCCGAGGGGGCGCTCGCCGCGATCGAGCGGCACCGGGTCACCCACAGCCAGTGGGTGCCGACGATGTTCGTCCGGCTGCTGCGGCTGCCGACGGAGGTGCGCGAGCGCTACGACCTGTCCTCCCACCGTGTCGCGGTGCACGGCGCCGCCCCGTGCGCACCCGAGGTCAAGAAGGCCCTCATCGACTGGTGGGGACCGATCGTCCACGAGTACTACGGCGCCTCGGAGGGCTATGGACGCACCGCGATCACCGCCGAGGAGTGGCTGGCCCACCCCGGCTCGGTCGGCCGCTCGGTGGGCGGGGCGCTGCACGTGACCGACGAGGAGGGCCGCGACCTCCCCGTCGGTGAGGTCGGCAGCGTCTGGTTCGTGAAGCCGGGCGCCGCCGAGCCTCAGCGGGCCGCCGACGGCGCCGCCGACCTCGCCGCTACGCGCGGCTGGGGAGCGGTCGGCGACCTCGGGCGGCTCGACGAGGAGGGCTACCTCTACCTCACCGGCCGCAAGGGCCAGACGATCATCAGCGGAGGCGTGAACATCTACCCGCGGGAGGTCGAGGACGTCCTCGTGCTGCATCCCGCCGTGGCGGACGTGGCCGTGGTCGGCATCCCCGAGGAGGAGTTCGGGGAGCAGGTGAAGGGCGTCGTCCAGGCCGCCGACGGGTACGTCCCCGGGCCCGAGCTGGCGGCCGAGCTCATCGCCTCGTGCCGCGCGACCCTCGCGCACTTCAAGTGCCCCCGCTCCATCGACTTCGTGGACCGGGTGCCGCGCAGCGACGCGGGCAAGATCCTCATGGCCGAGCTGCGGGAGCGGTACGCCACGTGACGCCGGCGTCCCCGGGGCCGAAGCCCCGGGGACGCCGCTCCGGTGGCTCAGGCGGCGGGCTCGAGCTCGCCCACGCGGGAGCCGCCGACCTCGGTGAACCACATCGAGCCGCCCGGCTCGCAGGGGGCGAACTGCGACTCGGTCGAGGCCTCCTTCTCACAGGCGATGTCGCCGGGCGCGCTGACCAGCGACGGGATGGGGACCTCGGTGATCTCCTTCGTCTCCGGGTCGACGCGGGCGACCCGGCCGCCGGTGATCTGGGTGTAGTACATGCCGCCGTCTGCGCCCTCGGCGATCGTGAACGGACCGGCCAACGGGCTCGGCGTCGGGATCTCGGTCATCTGCTCGGTCTCGGGGTCGAACCAGCCGACGTTGTTGCCCGCGATCTGGGCGAACCAGACCGTGCCGTCGCCCTTCGGGCCCGGGTCGATGTCGAGGACCTGGGAGGCGGGCGTCGGGTACGGGAAGGTGTCGATCTCGTGGGTGGTCACGTCGATCCGGCCGAGCTTGTTGGCGCCCTGCTCGGAGAAGTAGACGTAGGTGTCGTCGACGATGGCGAGGTCCATGGGCACGGCGGCCAGGTCGGGCAGCGGGTACTGCTCGAACTCGTGGGTCTCGGGGTCGAAGCGGCTGATCTTGTTGCCGACGGTCTCGGTGAACCAGATGCCGCCGTCGGGGCCGATCTTGAGGTCGGCGGGGTAGGCGCGCAGGCCGGGGATGCGCCAGAGCTCGATCTCCTTGGTCGCCATGTCGAGCCGCCCGATGCTGTCGCAGCCGACGGCGGAGAACCACACGGCGTCGCCCGGGCCGCCGTTCACGGCGTAGGGCACGCAGGCCGGGGTCGGGACGGGGTAGCGGGTGATCTCCTTGGTGTCCGGGTCGATCCGGCCGATGTGGTTGCCGGTCAGCTCGGTCCAGTACATCGCGCCGTCGGGGCCCGGCTTCATGTCGGCGGGCGAGGAGACGGGCGGGAGGGCGTACTCGTGCACGGTGCCCTCGCCCGGGGCGGGCGTGGGGAGCGCGCTCGCCACGCCGGCGAAGATCACCGGCACGGCGATCACCAGGGCGGTCGCGGCCACGACCGCGCGGATCGAGCGCGGTCGGAGGTTCCTGCGGGTCATCTCTGTCCTTCGGTCTCGGGGGACCGCGGGACGGCCGTGCCGGACCTGACGACGCGGGGGAGCCCGACCGGCTGGTCACGCCGGGAGAGGCACGTCGTCGGGCCGCGGGCGACGGCCGGCCCGGGGGGCCGTGCCCGGCGGCGGAGCTGGGGAGCGTGCCGTCGGGCGGTCGTCTTCCATCGGTGGGTCGGGCCGTGAGGCTCGATTAGGCCGAACGGGCTAATCGTTCGGTCCCGGAAGGATGACGGGGACGATGCCGGCCGTGTTGTCGCATTATGGGACAGCGAGCGGTACCGAACCCTCTGTTCGGCCGTCGCGGCGTCCCCCGCCCGGCATGTAGCGGATTGCTACACCGTCCACAGTCGCTCGCTCCCTACGTTCGGCCCCGGACACGCGGAGGTGGCAGGTCCGGGGCCGGGCGCCCCGGCACAGGGCCTCCGCCCCCGACGAACCGGAGGCCATCCCCCCATGGACCAGACCCCCCTCGAGTTCGGTGCGTTCCTCGCGCCCTGGCACAAGGTCGACACCGACGCCAACCTCGCGATCCACCAGGACCTCGAGCTGGCGGTCGCGATGGACCGGCTCGGGTTCTCCGAGTTCTGGATCGGCGAGCACCACTCCGGCGGCGTGGAGATCGTCGCCGACCCCACCCTGTTCCTCGCCGCCGCAGCGCAGCGCACCTCGCGGATCAGGCTGGGCACCGGGGTGCTGTCGCTGCCGTACCACAACCCCTTCATCCTGGCGGACCGGTTGGTGCTGCTGGACCACCTCTCGCGCGGCCGGTTCATGTTCGGTGCGGGCCCCGGCCAGCTGGTCGACGACTCCCGCTCGATCGGCATCGACCCGCTGGAGAACCGGCGGAAGATGGAGCAGTCGTTCGACGTCATCACCCGGCTGCTCGCCGGGGAGACCGTGACGGAGAAGACCGACTGGTACGACCTGGACGAGGCCTACCTGCAGGTCGCGCCGTACTCGGAGATCCACACCGCCGTCACCGCGACCGTGTCGCCGACCGGCCCGAAGCTCGCGGGCCGCTACGGCGCCGGGCTGCTGTCGCTGGCCGCCACCAGCCCGGAGGGCTCGGCGGCACTCAAGGCGCACTGGGGGATCGTGGAGGAGCTCGCGGCCGAGCACGGCAAGACCGTCGACCGCCGCAACTGGCGCCTGACCTGCCCGATGCACATCGCGGAGACCGAGGGCAAGGCCCGCGAGAACGCCCGGCACGGCCTGCTGTACCTGATGAACTACCTCGCCCACGTCAGCCCCGGCATGGCGCAGGTCGACGACGTGGACCTGCTCATCGACGGCATCAACAGCACCGGGTTCGGCGTGATCGGCACCCCGGAGATGGCCGTGGAGCAGGTCAAGCGCATGCAGGAGGCGTCGGGCGGCTTCGGGAAGCTGCTCGTCCTGCACGGCGAGTGGGCCAACCACCCGAACAGCATCCGGAGCCTGGAGCTGATCGCCGAGCAGGTCATGCCGGTGTTCTCCGGGTCGAAGGAGCGCCGCCAGCGCGGCTACGACCAGACCGTCAACAGCGACGGCGCCGGGGCCAAGGCCACCAGCGCGGGCCAGGCGGAGGCGCAGGCGCGCTTCGAGGCCGAGCGCGCCGCCGTGAAGAGCTGAGCCTGCACGAGCTGAGCCCGAACCGAGCGAGAGGAGCACGACATGGGACGACTCGACGGCAAGGTCGCACTGATCACCGGTGCGGCGCGAGGACAGGGCCGCTCGCACGCCCTGGCGATGGCGCGCGAGGGCGCGGACATCGTGGCGTTCGACATCTGCGAGCAGATCGACAGCGTGGAGTACGGCCTCGCGACCGAGAACGACCTCAAGGAGACCGTGGCCCAGGTGGAGGCGCTGGACCGGCGCATCCTGGGTCGCAAGGTCGACTCGCGTGACCAGGCGCAGCTCGACGCGGCGGTGGCCGCCGCGCTGACCGAGTTCGGGCAGATCGACGTCGTGGCGATCAACCACGGCATCTGGACGCGCGGAGCGCTGTGGGACCTGCCGGAGCAGACCTGGCAGGACACCGTGGACACGAACCTGACGGCGGTCTGGAAGACGCTCAAGGCGGTGTCGCCGCACCTGCGCGAGCGCCGCGGCGGCTCGGTGATCATCACGTCGTCGGTCAACGGCGTGGAGGGGCAGGCCGGGTCGGCGCACTACACGGCGGCCAAGCACGGCGCGCTCGGGCTGATGAAGGCCGCGGCGATGGAGTTCGCCCCGTACCGGGTGCGGGTCAACGCGGTGATGCCGGGCTTCGTCGACACGAACATGACGAACTGGCAGGGCTCCTGGGACATGACCAGCGGCCACGCGGGCGGCACCCGGGAGGAGCACGAGCAGGCGGCCCGGCACTGGCACGCGTTCGGCGGGCTGATGCGGCCCGAGGACATCAGCGGCGCCGTGGTGTTCCTGGCGAGCGACGAGTCCTCGCGGATCACGGGCATCGAGATGCCGGTCGACAGCGGCCACCTGGTCCTCTCGACGTTCAACCCCGCGCCGCCGCCGGAGTGAGCGTGTAGCGCCTTGCGACAACCCGCCGCGGCCCGGACTCCCTACCGTCTGAAGACGATCGGGGGACCGGGCCGCGCTCCGTCTCCCCCAGGGAACCGATAGGGAGCTCCATGACTTCAGCAGTGATCGTCGACCTGGTGCGGACGGCGTCCGGGAAGGGCAAGCCGGGCGGTGCCCTGTCGAGCGTGCACCCCGTGACCCTCCTCGCGGACACCCTGTCGGCGCTGCTCGAGCGCACGGGCATCGACCCGGCGACCATCGACGACGTCATCGCCGGGTGCGTGTCCCAGGCGGGGGAGCAGACGCTCAACATCGCCCGCAACGCCGTGCTCGCCGCGGGGATCCCGGAGTCGGTGCCCGGCACGACCGTCGACCGGCAGTGCGGCTCCAGCCAGCAGGCCGTGCACTTCGCGGCGCAGGGGGTCATGGCGGGCGCCTACGACATCGTGATCGCCTGCGGTGTCGAGTCGATGAGCCGGGTCCCGATGGGCTACAGCTCGGTCGACCAGCACCCGACCGCCCCGCTGCGGGCCCGGTACCCGGACGGGCTGGTCGGGCAGGGTGTGTCGGCGGAGCTCATCGCGGCGAAGTGGAAGCTGGACCGCGACGCGCTCGACGAGTACTCGGCCCGCTCGCACGCCCGCGCGGCCGCGTTCGCCGCCGAGGGCGCGTTCGCCGACGAGATCGTCCCGATCACCGTCGACGGGCAGGTGCACGACACCGACCAGACGGTGCGCGCGTCGACCACCGCCGAGGGGCTCGCGGGCCTCAAGCCCTCGTTCGCCGACGCGGAGCTGCACGAGCGCTTCCCGGAGATCACCTGGAGCATCACCCCGGGCAACTCCTCCCCGCTCACCGACGCCGCCACGGCGACGCTGATCATGAGCGAGGAGAAGGCGAACGCGCTGGGCCTGCGCCCGCGTGCCCGCTTCCACGAGTTCGCCGTGACCGGCAGCGACCCGCTGTTCATGCTGACCGGCGTCATCCCGGCCACGCAGAAGGTGCTGGCCCGCGCGGGCATGTCCATCGACGACATCGACGCGTACGAGGTCAACGAGGCCTTCGCCCCCGTCCCGCTGGCCTGGCAGCACGACCTGGCGGCCGACCCGGAGAAGCTGAACCCCCGCGGCGGCGCCATCGCCCTGGGCCACGCGCTCGGCGCGTCCGGCGTGCGGCTGCTGGCCACCATGGTCAACCACCTCGAGGCGACCGGCGGCCGCTACGGCCTGCAGACCATGTGCGAGGGCGGCGGCATGGCCAACGCGACGATCATCGAGCGGCTCTGATGGGCACGCTGACACCCGACTTCTCCGGGACGAACGTCCTGGTCACCGGCGGCGCGCAGGGTATCGGGTTCGAGCTAGCCAAGTACTTCGTCGACGCCGGCGCGAGGGTCGCGGTACTCGACCGCGACCCGGATGCGCTGAAGACCGCCTGGGACGGGACCGACGCGGTCCGCACGTTCGCGCTGGACGTGGCGGACTCCGCCGCGGTCGCCGCCGCCGTGGACGAGTTCGCCGAGTGGGCGGGCGGGGTCGACGTGGCGGTGAACAACGCCGGCATCACCCGGGACACGGTCGTGTGGAAGATGACCGACGAGCAGTGGAAGGCCGTGCTGGACGTCCACCTGGGTGGCACCTTCGCCGTGACCCGCGCGGTCATCCCGCACATGCGCAGGGCGGGCGCGGGGCGGATCGTCAACGTCACGAGCTACACGGGCATGCACGGCAACGTCGGGCAGGCCAACTACGCGGCGGCGAAGGGCGGGATCATCGCCTTCACCAAGACCGTGGCGAAGGAGGTCGCGCGCTTCGGGATCACGGTGAACGCCATCTCGCCCAACGCCTCCACGGCGATGGTCGCGGCGATCCCACCGGAGCGCCTCGCGGAGATGACCGCGACGGTGCCGCTGGGCCGCTTCGCCGACCCGGCCGAGATGGCGCCCGCGGTGGCGTTCCTGGCCTCGGAGCAGGCGGCGTACGTGACCGGGATCGTGCTCCCGGTCGACGGGGGTGTGTCGATGTGAGCGGGCTGAACCCCTCCGCCGCGGCGCAGGACCCGGTCCCGGTCCTCGGCCTGGCGGCCACCCCGTTGGTGCCGGAGTCCGACGCGGTGCTCGACGAGCTGGTCTTCGACGCCGTCTCCCGGGCGTTGCGGGAGGCGGGTGTCCGTAAACAGGACATCGGCCTGTCGGTGACCGCGTCGCTGGACATCTACGACGGCCGCAGCATCTCCTCCGGGCTGACCAACGCCGCCTCGGGCGGCTACCTGGCGCAGTCGTACCGGATCGAGGGCGACGCCGGGCAGGCGATCGTGCACGCGGCCCAGACGATCGCGGCGGGCGACGCGGACCTGACCCTCGCGGTGGGCGTGTACAACCCGGAGGTCTCGGCGCCGGACCGCCGCGCGTTCCTGCAGCAGATCTCCAACCACGGCTTCGAGCCGCACTTCGACCGGCCCGTCGGCCTGTCCGCCGAGGCGGTGTTCGGGCTGCACGCCGGGCACGCGGTCGCGGCGG
>NZ_JACBXB010000109.1 GCF_013870575.1 Pseudonocardia pini | reverse complement strand
ACGAGCCCGCGCTGGCGGGCACCGCCCGGGCCCCGCGGGTGCGGGCGAACCCCGCCACCGCGGAGCGGCTGGGCCTGGTCGAGGGCGGGGTCGCGAGCGTCGCCACGGACCGGGGGGCGATCACGCTGCCGGTCGAGCTCGCGGACCTGCCCGACGGCGTCGTCTGGCTGCCTGCGAACTCGCCCGGTTCCGCGGTGCGCAGCACCCTCGGCGTCGGGCACGGAGCACTGGTCAGGGTGGTGGCGGGATGACACTCGCGCAACAAGAGGGGCTGACCCGCACCCAGCAGCTGCTGGCGGACGACCCGATCTGGCTCGTGATCCTCAAGGTCGTGGTGCTGTTCGCGGTCGGCGTGGTGCTGACCCTGTTCATGATCAACTGGGAGCGCAAGGTCGTGGCCCGGATGCAGCAGCGTCCGGGGCCGAACCGGGTGGGTCCGAACGGCTGGCTCCAGTCCCTCGCGGACGGCCTCAAGCTGGCGTTCAAAGAGGACATCATGCCGGTGATGGCCGACAAGAAGGTCTACTTCATCGCCCCGGTGATCTCCACGATCCCGGCGTTCGTGGCCTTCTCCGTCATCCCGTTCGGCGGCGAGGTGTCGATCTTCGGCGAGCCCACGGTGCTGCAGCTCGTCGACCTGCCGGTGGGCGTGCTCGTCGTGCTGGCCTGCTCGTCGATCGGCGTCTACGGGATCGTGCTCGGCGGCTGGGCCTCCGGCTCGCCCTACTCGCTGCTCGGCGCGCTGCGCAGTGCGGCGCAGGTGATCTCCTACGAGATCGCGCTCGGGCTCTCCGTGGTGGCGGTGGTGCTGTACGCGGGGTCGCTGTCCACTGCGGACATCGTCGCGGCGCAAGGCACGGGCTGGTACTTCTACCTGCTGATCCCCAGCTTCATCGTGTTCTCGATCGCGATGGTCGGCGAGACCAACCGGGCGCCGTTCGACCTCCCCGAGGCCGAGTCGGAGCTCGTCGGCGGCTTCCACACCGAGTACACGTCGCTGAAGTTCGCGCTGTTCTTCCTCGCCGAGTACGTCAACATGGTCACGGTCTCGGCCATGGCGACCACGCTGTTCCTGGGCGGCGGGCAGATCCCGTGGCTCGGGCACCTGTGGTCCGGGTTCGACAACGGCTGGTTCCAGTTCCTCGCCTTCCTGGTGAAGACGCTCGCGTTCCTGTTCGTGTTCATCTGGCTGCGCGGCACGCTGCCCCGCTTCCGGTACGACCAGTTCATGCGGCTGGGCTGGAAGGTCCTGGTCCCCGTCTCGCTGGGCTGGATCCTGATCGTCTTCGCGATCCGCGCCTACCGCAACAGCACGGGCGGCGAGGCCACCGTGGCGCTGCTGATCACGATCGGGATCGTGCTGCTGGCGATCATCGCCGTCGCCTTCGGGCTGCCGGACCGCAAGACGCCCGACGACACCGTCGAGGTCGCCTCGGACTACCCGGTCCCGCCGCTCGACCTCGCCGTGCCGGACCGGCCGCGGCACCGCCTGCCGCGGGCGAAGGCCGCCAAGGAACCTGCACTCACCGGGAAGGAGGAGTAGGGATGTTCGACTTCTTCAAGGGCTTCGGCGTCACCTTCTCGACCATGTTCAAGAAGGTCGTCACCGAGGAGTACCCGGAGGACTTCCCGCCCGCCGCGCCGCGCTACCACGGCCGCCACCAGCTCAACCGGCACCCGGACGGCCTGGAGAAGTGCGTGGGCTGCGAGCTGTGCGCCTGGGCGTGCCCGGCCGACGCGATCTACGTCGAGGGCGGGGACAACACCGAGGAGGCGCGCTTCTCTCCCGGTGAGCGCTTCGGCGCGATCTACCAGATCAACTACCTGCGCTGCATCGGCTGCGGGCTGTGCATCGAGGCGTGCCCCACCCGCTCGCTCACCATGACGAACTTCTACGAGATGGCGGACGACAACCGCCAGGACCTCATCTACACGAAGGAGCAGCTGCTCGCGCCGCTGCTGCCCGGCATGGAACAGCCGCCGCACCCGATGCGGCTTGGTGGGGACGAGCAGGACTACTACGTGCAGGGCCCGGTCCTGGCCCGCCAGGGCGTGGAGTC
Organism: Pseudonocardia pini; assembly: GCF_013870575.1. Classification (GTDB taxonomy): domain Bacteria; phylum Actinomycetota; class Actinomycetes; order Mycobacteriales; family Pseudonocardiaceae; genus Pseudonocardia; species Pseudonocardia pini. The sequence goes on along the minus strand of NZ_JACBXB010000109.1, from coordinate 8,464 downwards.
CGACCCGGTGGGGGAGCAGGCGCGATGATCCTGGCTCAAGTGGTCTCGGACGCCACGGCCGGGGACACCGGCGTGGGCGAGGCGATCGTCTTCTGGATCCTCGGCCCGGTGGCGCTGGCCGCGGCGGTGGCGATGATCTTCGCCCGCAACGCCGTGCACTCCGCGCTGTTCCTCGTGATGACGATGCTGTCGCTCGCGGTGCTGTACATGATGCAGCAGGCCCCGTTCCTGGGCTTCGTGCAGATCATCGTCTACACCGGCGCCGTGATGATGCTGTTCCTGTTCGTGCTCATGCTGGTGGGCCGGGACAGCTCCGACTCCGTCGTCGAGGTCCTCCGTGGACAACGGGTCGCGGGCGCTCTCCTCGGCCTGGCCTTCGCGCTGCTGCTGGTCGCGGGCGTGGGGCGGACGATGTTCGCGGTGCCCTCGGTCGGCCTGGGGAACAACGCGGCGAACGGCAACCTGACCGGCATCGGCCGGCTGATCTTCACGGACTACCTGCTGCCCTTCGAGCTCACCTCGGCGCTGCTGATCACCGCGGCGCTGGGGGCGATGGTGCTGGCCTTCGCGCAGAAGAAGCCGAAGGCCAAGCTCGGCCAGCGCGCCGCCGTCGTCGCCCGGCTGCGCGGGGACCGGATCTCCCCGCTGCCGGGGCCCGGCGTCTACGCCACGGCCAACTCGGTCGCCGTCCCGGCCCTGCTGCCCGACGGCTCGGTCGCCCCCGAGTCCCTCTCCGAGATCATCGAGGGTCACGAGGTCGACGAGGCACCCCGCCCGCCGTCGGACGCGCACTCGCTCACCGGCCGCCGTCGCGAACTGGAGGCGGGCGAATGAGCCCGACCAACTACCTGCTGCTCTCCGGCCTGTTGTTCACCGTCGGCGCCGTCGGGGTGCTGGTGCGCCGCAACGCGATCGTCGTGTTCATGTGCATCGAGCTGATGCTGAACGCGGTGAACCTCTCGCTGGTCACCTTCGCCCGCATCAACGGCACGCTCGACGGCCAGGTCATGGCGTTCTTCGTCATGGTCGTCGCCGCGGCCGAGGTGGTCGTGGGGCTGGCCATCATCATGTCGATCTTCCGCACCCGCCGCAGCTCGTCCGTCGACGACGCGAACCTCCTGAAGTACTAAAGGGGCCTCCGACGATGCACGCTCCCCACCCCGGTTCGCATTGTGGAGCCACAATGCACGCTTCCGGGGCCTCGAATGACAGTTGTGGCTCCATGATGCGGCGTGGGGGTGGGCGGTCGTGACCGCGCTCGCTCCGCTGCTCTTCGTCCTGCCCGCGCTCGGGGCGCTGGCGAACCTGCTCGCGGGCAGGCGCGCCAACGCCTGGGGGCACTGGGTCGGGGTGGCGGCCGTCGTCGCCTCGTTCGTCGTCGGGTTGCTGCTGTTCTTCGAGACGCTCGGGCTCGAGCCGGAACAGCGGTCGCGCGAGGTGTCGCTGTTCTCCTGGATCAGCTCGGGCACGTTGGACGTGGACTTCGGGATCCGCCTGGACCCGCTGTCGCTCACGTTCGTGCTGCTGATCACCGGCGTCGGCTCGCTGATCCACCTCTACTCGGTCGGCTACATGAGCCACGACCCCGGGCGCCGGCGCTTCTTCGCGCAGCTGAACCTGTTCGTCGCGGCGATGCTGATCCTGGTGCTGGGCAACAACTTCGTGATGCTCTACCTCGGCTGGGAGGGCGTCGGCCTGGCGTCCTACCTGCTGATCGGCTTCTACCAGGACCGGCCCTCGGCGGCGACCGCCGCGAAGAAGGCCTTCCTGATGAACCGGGTCGGCGACGTGGGGCTGGCCATCGCGATCTTCCTGCTCTGGCTCGAGCTGGGCACCCTGCAGTACACGGAGGTGTTCGCCCGGATCGGCGAGGTCCCCTCCGGCACGGTCCTGGCGATCACGATCCTGCTGCTGCTCGGGGCCTGCGGCAAGTCCGGCCAGTTCCCGCTGCAGTCCTGGCTGCCCGACGCGATGGAGGGCCCGACCCCGGTCTCCGCCCTCATCCACGCGGCGACCATGGTCACCGCGGGCGTCTACCTCATCGCGCGCACCAACCCGATCTACAACCTCACGGAGACGGGACGCCTGGTCGTCGCGTTGGTCGGGGTGGTCACCCTGCTCATCGGGGCGATCATCGGCTGCGCCTACGACGACATCAAGAAGGTCCTCGCGTACTCCACGGTCAGCCAGATCGGGTACATGATCCTGGCCGTCGGGCTCGGCCCGGCAGGCTACGCGCTGGGCATCTTCCACCTGCTCACGCACGGCTTCTTCAAGGCCGGGCTGTTCCTCGGCGCCGGGTCGGTCATGCACGCCATGAACGACGACGTGAACATGCGCCACTTCGGCGGCCTCGGTCGTCGGATGCCGATCACGTTCGTCACCTTCGGGCTGGGCTACCTCGCCCTGATCGGCTTCCCGTTCCTGTCCGGCTACTTCTCCAAGGACGCGATCATCGAGGCCGCGTTCGCGCAGGAGGGCTGGCAGGGCTGGGTGTTCGGCGGTGCGGCCACGCTCGCGGCCGGGCTCACGGCCTTCTACATGACCCGCCTGATGATCATGACGTTCTTCGGGAAGGAACGCTGGAAGGAGCTCAAGGCTCCCGACGGGCAGGACTACCACCCGCACGAGTCGCCGACCACGATGACCGTCCCGATGATCGTGCTGGCCGTGGGCTCGGTGTTCGGCGGCTTCACGCTCTCCGCGATCGGGCTCTACGAGTGGCTCGCCCCCTCGCTGGGCGAGCTGCAGGAGCTCGAGGGCGGGGCGCTGCCGCACGCGCTGGTCCCGTGGCTCGTGGTCCTGTTCTCCGCGCTGGGCGTGCTCGTCGCGTACCTGCTGGTCGGCCGCCGCCCGACGCCGGTCGAGCGGCCCGAGCGGGTGTCCCTGCCGGTGCAGGCGGCCCGCCGCGACCTCTACGCCGACGCGGTCAACGAGACGCTCATCGAGCGTCCGGGCATCTGGCTCACCCGGGCTCTGGTGTTCGTGGACAACCGCGGCGTCGACGGGCTGGTCAACGGCGTCGCGGCCGGTCTCGGCGGCAGCTCCGGTCGGCTCCGAAGACTGCAGACCGGGTTCGTGCGCTCCTATGCGCTCTCGATGCTGGGAGGCAGCGTGTTCGTGGTCGCGGCCCTGCTGGCGGTGAGGTTCGCGTGAACCCCATGTTGATCATCCTGCTGCTCGTGCCGGTCGTCGGTGCGCTGCTGATGTACCCGTTGCGGCACAACGTCCCCGCGGCGAAGGCCACGGCCATGGTCACCGCGTTGGTCGAGTTCCTGCTCGTCGTGGTGATCTGGGTGGGCTACGACACGGCCGCGGCCGCGGCGGGCACCCGGTTCCAGTACGAGTTCTCGGTCCCGTGGATCCCCGCCTTCGGCACCCACCTGGCCTTCGGTATCGACGGCATCGCGCTGGTGCTGATCGCGCTGACGGCGTTCCTGGTCCCCGGCCTGATGCTCTTCGCCTGGGCGGAGAAGCTGCCCGAGGGCCGCACGGCGTCGGGGTACTTCGCGCTGCTGCTGGCCACCCAGGCCACGCTGATGGGCGTCTTCACGGCCACGGACGTCTTCCTGTTCTACGTCTTCTTCGAGGCCATGCTCATCCCGATGTACTTCCTGATCGGGCGCTTCGGCGGCCCGAACCGGCAGTACGCGTCGGTGAAGTTCTTCCTGTACTCGCTGCTCGGCGGGCTGATCATGCTGGCGTCGCTGATCGGGCTGTACGTGACCAGCGGCAACGTCCTCGGCCAGGGCACGTTCACCTGGACCGAGCTGCAGGCGATCGCGCAGGACGTCCCGACGTCGACCCAGATCTGGCTGTTCCTCGGCTTCTTCGTGGCGTTCGCGATCAAGGCGCCGCTGGTGCCCTTCCACACCTGGCTCCCCGACGCCGGCGCCGAGGCCCCCATCGTGGCCGCGGTCCTGCTCGTCGGCGTGCTGGACAAGGTGGGCACCTTCGGGTTCCTGCGCTACTGCCTGCCGCTGTTCCCCGACGCCTCGCAGGCGTTGGCGCCGCTGGTGATCACCCTCGCCGTCATCGGCGTGATCTACGGGGCGCTGCTCGCGGTGGGGCAGAAGGACATGAGCCGGTTCGTGGCCTACACGTCCATCGCGCACTTCGGCTTCATCGCGCTCGGCACCTTCGCCTTCTCCAGCCAGGCGTTCGCGGGCGCGACCCTCTACATGGTCAACCACGGGCTCTCCACCGGCATGCTGTTCGTCATGGTCGGCCTGCTGGTCGCCCGCGGCGGGTCGAGGCTGATCAGCGACTACGGCGGCGTCGCCAAGCTCGCCCCGCTGCTGGCGGGCTGCCTGCTGCTGGCCGGGATGAGCTCGCTGGCGCTGCCCGGCACGAACTCGTTCGTGTCCGAGTTCCTGGTGCTGGTGGGGTCCTTCCCGAACGAGCCGGTGGCCACGATCATCGCCACGGTCGGGATCATCTTCGCCGCGCTCTACGTGCTCTGGTTCTACCAGCAGACGATGCAGGGCCCGGTCCGCGGCAACGCCGTGATCAAGGCCCTGGAGACCGCGGGGGCGGGCGGGCCGGGGGCCATGATCGACCCGGCCGTCGCGGCCTCGCGGGGTGCCGGCTTCCCGGACCTGACCAAGCGCGAGATCGGGGTGCTGGCCCCGCTGATCGTCGTCATCGTGCTGCTCGGGTTCTTCCCCGGCCCGGTGCTCGACGTGATCAACCCGTCCGTCCAGGCGACGATGACCGAGCTGGGTCTCCCCGACCCCGTGCCGGCCGGAGGTACTTCCCGATGACCCCGTTGAACGCGCCCCCGATCGACTACGGGGCCATCGCGCCGCTGCTGATCGTCCTCGGCGGGGCGTGCGTGTCCGTGCTGCTGGAGGCGTTCCTGCCCCGCCACCAGCGCTGGCCCGCGCAGGTCGCGCTCACCGTGCTCGTGGTGGCGGTCGCCGGGGTGACCCTCGGCGTCTACGCGGGCTCCGCGCCCGCGGCCGGGGTGGTCACGCTGGGCTCGACGCTGGCCGTGGACATGCCCACGCTGTTCCTCTGGGGCACGCTGCTGGTGCTCGGGTTCGGCTCGCTGCTGCTGATCGCGGACCGCTCGGTGGAGCCGGGCGGCGCGTTCGTGGCCTCGGCGGCGGAGCGGCTGTCCGTGGGGGCCGCACCCGGCACCACGACCGGCGCCACCGGCGTCGACCCGGAGCACGTCGACCGTTCCTACGGGGCACCCGGCGAGGCGCCGACGATGCAGACCGAGGTCTTCCCGTTCACGCTGTTCGCGCTCGGCGGGATGATGGCGTTCGTCGCAGCGAACGACCTGCTCACGATGTTCGTGGCCCTGGAGGTGCTGTCCCTGCCGCTGTACCTGATGTGCGGGCTCGCGCGGCGGCGTCGGCTGCTCTCGCAGGAGGCGGCGGTCAAGTACTTCCTGCTCGGGGCGTTCGCCTCGGCCTTCTTCCTCTACGGCCTCGCGCTGCTCTACGGCTACGCGGGCTCGGTGCGGCTCAGCGCGATCGCCGAGGCCGCGGTGGGCACGGACCGCTCCGACGCGCTGCTGTTCGGCGGGCTCGCGCTGCTGGTCGTCGGGCTGCTGTTCAAGGGCTCCGTCGGCCCGTTCCACACCTGGACGCCGGACGTCTACCAGGGCGCGCCCACGCCCGTCACGGCGTTCATGGCGGCCTGCACGAAGGTCGCGGCGTTCGGCGCGATCGCCCGGGTGCTCTACGTGGCGTTCGGCTCGACGCGCTGGGAGTGGCGCGGGGTGCTGTGGGCCGTGGCGATCGCGTCCATGTTCATCGGGGCTGTGCTCGGTCTCACCCAGACCGACCTGAAGCGGATGATCGCGTACTCGTCGATCGCCCACGCCGGGTTCCTGCTGATCGGGACCATGGCGATCACCCCGGCGGGGGTGTCGTCCACGCTCTTCTACCTGCTGGCCTACGGGTTCACCACGCTCGCGGTGTTCGGCGTCATCTCGCTGGTCCGGACGGCGGACGGCGAGGCCACTCACCTCTCCCAGTGGGCAGGGTTGGCCAAACGCTCCCCGGTGCTCGCCGGGGTGATGACCTTCCTGTTGCTGGCCCTGGCCGGCATCCCGTTGACCAGCGGCTTCACCGCCAAGTTCGCGATCTTCGCGGCGGCGCTGAGCGACGGGATGGCGCCGCTGGTCGTGATCGCGCTGGTCGCCTCGGCGATCGCGGCGTTCTTCTACCTGCGGATCGTGGTGCTGATGTACTTCAGCGAGGCGCCGGAGAACGGCCCGACGGTCACGGTGCCGGGCGCGTTCACCACGGTCACCATCACGTTGGGCGTGGTCGTCACCCTGCTGCTCGGGATCGTGCCCACACTCGTCCTGGACTGGGCGGGCGCAGGCGGGTTCACAGGGTGAGCCCAGGGTCGGCCTCGTAGGCTGTCGGGGTGGAGACGCAGAGCGTGGCGGGTGTGGAGCTCGCCGACCCGGACCTGGCCGCCGCGACGGCGCACGGGCTCGACCGGGTGGAGGAGCTGCTGCACCGTGAGGTGCACAGCGACTACCACTTCGTCAGCGAGACGTCCCTGCACCTGATCGATGCGGGCGGCAAGCGGTTCCGGCCGCTGTTCACGCTGCTCTCCGCGCAGATCGGGCCCTCGCCCACCGGGCCGGACGTGGTCCGGGCGGCCGCCGTCGTGGAGCTGGTGCACCTGGCCACGCTCTACCACGACGACGTCATGGACTCGGCCACGATGCGCCGGGGCGCGGAGAGCGCCAACCACCGCTGGGACAACACGGTGGCCATCCTCACCGGGGACTTCCTGTTCGCCCACGCCTCGCGGCTGGTGGCGGACCTGGGCCCGGAGGCGGTGCGGATCATCGCCGAGACCTTCGCCGAGCTCGTCACCGGGCAGATGCGAGAGACCCGCGGGCCCGCCGAGTCCGACGACCCGGTGCGGCACTACCTGCAGGTCATCGCGGAGAAGACGGGCTCGCTGATCGCCACGTCGGGCCGGTTCGGCGGGATGTTCTCGGGCTGCACGGCGGAGCAGATCGAGTCGCTGCACCGCTTCGGCGCCACGATCGGCGCCGCCTTCCAGATCTCGGACGACATCATCGACATCGCCTCGCCGTCCCTGGACTCGGGCAAGACCCCCGGCACGGACCTGCGCGAGGGGGTCCACACCCTACCGATGCTGCACGCCCTGGCGGACGCGGAGTGCCCGCCGCGGCTGCGGGAGCTGCTGTCCGCACCGATCGAGACGGACGCCGGTGTCGAGGAGGCGCTCGGCCTGCTGCGCTCCGGCCCCGGCATCCGGCAGGCCCGGGAGACCCTCGCGGGCTACGCGGAGGAGGCCCAGGCGGAGCTGCGCAAGCTCCCGCCCTGCGCCGCCGTCGACGCCCTGAGCACCCTGACGACGTACACGATCGACCGCACCGGCTGAGGCCTACCGCACGACGGTGCCGGTCGTGCCGCCGCGGGTGCGGCGGAGCAGGTCCACGGTGAAGATCGCCAGGGCGATCCAGACGAGCCCGAAGCCGACCCAGCGGGAGGGGGCCATCGTCTCGTCGAGCACCAGGACGCCCCAGAGGAACTGCAGCGTCGGCGTGATGTAGGTCAGGGTGCCGAGGGTGGTCAGCGGGATGCGCCGCGCCGCCGCGCCGTAGAGGAGCAGCGGGATCGCCGTCGCGGGGCCCGCGAGGATCATCAGCGTGGCGTGCAGGCCACCGTGGTCGGTGAAGGTGCCCTGGCCGGTCACCTGGAGCACCACCACATAGGCCAGCGCGAGCGGGCCCACGACCAGGCCCTCCGCCGTGAGGCTGGCCGTGGAGGGCAGCGGGACCGTCTTCTTCAGCAGCCCGTAGGCCCCGAACGAGGCCGCGAGGACCAACCCCAGCCAGGGCGGGCTCCCCGCCCCCACACTGATGACGACGACGGCGACCGTGGCGATCAGCAGGGCGGCGGTCTGGGCGCGGTTAGGCCGCTCCCGCAGGACCAGGACGGCGAGCAGGGCGCTGACCAGCGGGCTGATGTAGTAGCCCAGGGCGATGTCGACGACCCGGTCGATCACCACCCCGTAGATGAACGTGCCCCAGTTCACGGTGATCAGGAGCGCCGCGGCCGCCACGCGCAGCCACCCGCCCGCGGACAGGGCCCGCAGCGCGCTCCAGCCGCGCAGCAGGGTGAGGACGCCCGCCATCAGCACCATCGTCCAGAGGATGCGGTGCGCGAGGATCTCCACCGGCGCGGCGGGGTCCAGGAGCGGCCAGAACGCCGGGAACAGCCCCCAGACGACGTGCGCCGAGGCACCCAGGCCCACGCCGCCACGGTCGAGCTGCGGACGGGCCTCCTCGAGCGTCACCGTTCCATCACAACACGACTCGGACGGCCGGGCCGCGCCCGCTACGGTGTCGGCATCATCACCCGATCGGGGTGACCGGCGCCGGAGAGGGGGCGCGGGGTGGCCGGAGGTGCGCGGCGGGTGGCGCTCTGGGCGGTCGCGGCGCTGGCGGTCCCGGTGG
>NZ_JACBXB010001097.1 GCF_013870575.1 Pseudonocardia pini | reverse complement strand
GGCGGTACCGGCTCGTGCTGGACAGGCCGGCGAAGACGGCGTCGAGCACGCCGACCTCGCCCGGGCCCAGCTCGCGGACCCGCACGGCGGGGGTGGGGGACATGGTGGTTCTCCTCTCGGGTTCTTCCGACGAGGACAAGCGTCGGTCCGCGCACCCCTGCGCCTCATCGGCAGCGGCCACCCATGTCGGGTGCCTACGCATGCCCACGCGGTGCGGCATGGGTAGGTAGTGCGCCGAGATAGGCGGTCGTCCCCGATGGGCGAGGGGGGTGGTGCGCCGCAAGGTGGTTCTCGTCAGGCCGGACCCGCCGGCCGCCCGGAACACCAGGAGCACCCCATGACCGAGACCGTGAGCTACAAGAACGAGACCGTCCGCAACGGCATCGACACCGCCACCCTGTTCGGCACGCTCGACGCCATCAAGGCACAGCCGGAGATCGCGCAGTTCCAGTTCCGCGCGAGCAACACCTGGATCGACGGCGCGCACAACCGCTCGACCATCAAGGGCTTCTACGCCGCCTGCGCCGAGGACACCTCCCGCACGGAGTCCTTCACCCTCGACGCGGGCGAGCCCGCGATCCTGCTGGGCACCGACCAGGGCCCGAACCCGGCCGAGTACCTGCTGCACGCCCTCGCGGCGTGCGTCACGACCTCGCTGGTGTTCTCCGCCGCCGCCCGCGGTGTGCGGCTGACGTCGGTGACCTCGGAGCTCGAGGGGGACCTCGACGTGCAGGGCGCCATGGGCGTCAACACGCAGGACCACCGCAACGGCTTCGAGCGGATCCGCATGACCGTCACCATCTCCGGCGACGCGTCGCCGGAGAAGCTGCGCGAGGTCGTCGAGCGGGGCCGGGACCGGTCCGTGGTGTTCGACTCCATCTCCAACGGCGTCCCGATCGACATCGCGGTCGTCACCGCCTGAGCCGCAGGTGGCTGGGCGGCGCACCCGCCGCCCGGCCACCTGCCCGACCCCGAGGACCCCCTCATGGACTCGTACGACGCGATCGTCGTGGGCGCCCGGTGCGCCGGCTCCGCGACCGCCATGCTGCTCGCCCGTGCCGGGCTCGACGTGCTGCTCGTCGACCGCGCCGACCCGACCCGGGACACCCTGTCCACCCACGCCCTGATGCGCGGCGGCGTCGTCCAGCTCGAACGGTGGGGCCTCCTCGACCGGATCCGCGCCGCCGGGACGCCGCCGATCACCAGCACGACCATCCACTACGGATCCGAGGTGGAGGTCGTCGAGCACGCCGAACCCGTGTACGCACCCCGCCGGACCGTCCTCGACGCCATGCTGCTCGACGCCGCCCGCGAGGCGGGCGCGACCGTGCGGCTGGGCGTCGAGGTGACGGACCTGCTG
>NZ_JACBXB010001096.1 GCF_013870575.1 Pseudonocardia pini | reverse complement strand
ACGCAGCACCAGCCTGCCGATGGTGGACTTGCGCGCCCCAGCGCCCCCACTCCCCAGCCGCCCGTTGCGTTCCACCCGGTGATCACCCCACGCGCCGCAGGCGAAGCCGATCGGTGATCAACAGGCCCTCACGCAGGTTTCGAGGCCCGGAATCCTGCGCCAGGGTCTGATGATCACCCGAGGTCGTGATCAACAGGCCCCTGCGCAGGATTCCGCGCTGCGCGATCGGTGATCAACAGGCCCTGACGCAGGATTCCGCGCTCACAGTCCTGCTTCAGGGCCTGTTGATCACGGTGCGGGGAAAGGGCAGGACCTGGGGGGCCGGGCGTGCGAGGGTGCGAGGCGTGAAGCGCGTGATCGGCGAGTTCGAGACCGACGACGACCCCACCCGGCTGGACCGCGACGCCGCCTGGGCCTGGCTGTCCACCCAGGCATACTGGGGCCGCTGGCGGCAGCGCGAGCACCTGGAGCGCCAGCTGGACTCGGCGTGGCGGGTCGTCGGGCTGTACCGGGGATCGGAGACGCTCGGCTCCGCCCGGGCGGTGTCCGACGGCGTGGCCCTCGCCTACCTCGCCGACGTCTGGGTCCACGAGTCGGTGCGCGGCCGCGGCCTCGGCGTCGCGCTGGTGGAGCACCTCCTGGACGCCGGACCGGGCATGCGCTGGGTGCTGCACACGAAGGACGCCGAGGGCCTCTACCAGCGGTTCGGCTTCCGTCCCGCCGACGCGACGGTGTGGGAGCGCGATGCCGATCCGGAGGTGATCCTCGCGGAGCGATGAGTTCCGGCGGCGGCCCCGGTCTCCTCTTCCGACCGGCTCCCACGCCCCCTGGAAGGACCCCGCCATGACCGCCACGACCGTCTCCGCCACCCGCTCCCCGGCCCGCATCGCGCTGTACGCGCTGCAGGTCGTGCTCGGCCTGTTCCTCGCCGTCGGCTCCGGCCTGCCGAAGCTCTTCGGCGAGGCCTCCGCGGTGCAGATCTTCGACCAGCTCGGCGCAGGCCAGTGGCTGCGATACCTCGTGGGGATCTGCGAGGTGGCGGGCGGGATCGGGCTGCTCGTGCCGGTCGTCGCCGGGCTGGCCGCGGCCTGCTTCGTGGCCCTGATGATCGGCGCGACCGTCGTGCAGCTCACCGTGGTGCACGCCTTCTGGTACACCCCGGTGATCATCGGCGTGCTGATGGCCGTCGTCGCCTGGGTCCGCCGCGCCGAGATCGTGGCCCTGTTCCGCCGTTGACCCGGTCGACCGAGCGGCACCTCCCGGGCACCGGGGGTGCCGTTCGGGCGTTCGCCGAGCGGCGTCAGCCCGCCTCGCCGAGGCGGGCGGCGTCAGCCCGCCGTCTCGGCGAGGCGGGCGCGGGG
>NZ_JACBXB010001095.1 GCF_013870575.1 Pseudonocardia pini | reverse complement strand
GCCCCAGGTCGCGAGCGCGACGACGACCACGGCGGGCACGTGCTTGAGATACATCCGCAGGACCGCACCCATCAGACCGGGCGAGACTCGGGCGGAGAAGCGCAGCATGACCAGGAAGTGCAGCACGATCGCGAGGCTCGCGCCGACCGCGACGCCGTTCACCCCCCAGAACCGGGCCCCGACCACGGAGAACACCACGACCTCGGCCGCGTAGAGCCACTGCCGCCACGCCGCGCGGTAGACCGCGCCGGTCGCGCGGGTGAGCGAGGTGCTGATCTTGTACGAGGTCCGCGGGAGCAGGGCCAGCGCGAACACCTGGACGGGCAGGACCACGGCCGTCCACTGCGCGCCGAGGAGCACGTGCACGACCTCGGGAGCCAGCACGAACAGCAGGACGGCGGCGGGCGCGGTCACCAGGGCGACCAGGCTGGAGGTCCGGACGTAGGCGGCGCGCAGGCGCTCGCCGTCGTCGCGTACGCGGGCCATGGCGGGGAACAGGGCCTTGTCCGCGGCGCCGCCGATCACGTTGGCGGGCTCGGAGAGCAGGTTGTACGCCCGGGTGTAGACGCCGAGGGGGCCGGTGCCGAGCACGTTGGCCACGACGAGGTTGTCGGCGTTGAGCGCGAACCAGTTGCCGAGCTGGGTCAGCGAGTACCCGGAGCCGAAGTTCAGCATGGGGCGCAGCCGGTCCCAGGCGGAGCGGTCGAGCCGCACGCAGGGGCGCGTGAGGGCGAGGCAGCCGATCGCCTTCACCGCGGCGGCCGCCACCTCCGCCCAGGCCAGCGCGGCCGGGCCGAAGCCGAGCAGCGCCAGCACCACGCTGACCCCGATCAGGGTGGGGCCGGTGGCCAGCAGGTCCACCACGGCCATCGGGCGGAAGCGCAGGTCCCGCTGGAGCAGCCCGGTGGGGACGGCGATCGCCCCCGCCAGCACGAGCGAGAGCGACAGCAGCGGCAGCAGCCCGGAGTCCGCGGGCAGTCCGACCAGGCCGTTCAGCGCCGGGGCGAACGTGGCCAGCAGGACCGCCATCACCACGGACAGCAGGATCGAGAACCAGAACGCGGCCGCGACGTCCCGGTCGGTGAGCTCCCGCCGGTGCACGAGCGCGGCGGCGACGCCGAGCTGGGTGACCAGCTGCGTCAGCCCGACGACGAGCAGCGCGGCCGCCACCGACCCGAACTCCTCCGGCGTGAGCAGCCGGGCCAGGACGATCGTCGCGACGATCTGCAGTACCGCCTGCCCCACCGAGCCGGTGAAGGCCCAGGCGAACCCGCGTGCGGTCCGCGCCGTGAGGTTCTGGGGCGCGACGGTGGGCAGCGGGCGCGTGGGGTCGCCGGGTTCGATCATCGATCCGCCCGCAGG
>NZ_JACBXB010001094.1 GCF_013870575.1 Pseudonocardia pini | reverse complement strand
CGAGGGCCGCCTCGTACTCGTCGAGCAGGCTGTGCCGGGCGGTCTCGATGTCCGGCGCGTGCCGCTCGACGAGGGCCCGCACCAGGCCGTCCCGGTCGGTGAACCAGTACTGGGCGGCGATGACGTTCCGCGCGCCCGCGGCCCGGCCGATCTCCCGCAGCGACACCGACTCGCTGCCACGCTCGGCGAACAGCGCCTCCGCGGCGTCGAGCAGCCGGGACCGGGTGTCCGGTCGGGCCGCCTGGCTCGCCTCGGTGCCGGTCATGCGGGCGACCAGGCCGCACCACCGTCGACCTTCAGGATCGAGCCGGTGGTGTAGCTGGAGTCCGCGCTGGTCAGGTACCGGACCGCGCCGACGATCTCCGCCGCCTCGCCGACCCGGCCCGCCGGGGTGGCCGCCGCCTTCTCGAACATCTCCGCGCCCCAGGCCTTGCTGATGTCGGTCCGGAACATGCCCGGCATGACGCCGTTGACCCGCACGGTCGGCCCGAACGAGCGGGCCAGGCCGAGGGTCAACGCGTTGAGCCCCGCCTTGGCCGCAGCGTACGGCAGCTCCTGGGGCGCGGGGACGACGGCGGCGACGCTGCTGACGTTGACGATCTGCCCGCCCCCGCCCTTCGCCATCGCCTCGCCCGCGCGCACGGCCAACCGGAAGGGGCCCTTGAGGTTCACGCCGATGACCTTGTCGAACAGGTCCTCGCCGACCTCGCCGAGGCTGGGGTAGAGCGGGGACATGCCTGCGTTGTTGACCAGCACGTCGATCCGGCCCCAGGTGTCCAGGACGCGGTCGACCAGCGCGTCGCAGTCCGCCCAGTGCCCGACGTGGCAGCCGACCCCGAGCGCCTCGACGCCGAACTCGCGCCGCAGCTCCTGCGCGAGCTCCTCGCAGGCGGGTGCCTTGCGGCTGGCGACGACCACCCGGAACCCCCGCGCGGCCAGGTCCCGACAGATCTCGCGGCCCATGCCCCGGCTCCCGCCGGTGACGACGGCGACCTTGCCGTCCACCATGGCTACCCCTCTCGTCAATGCGACTGCATCAAGGAGCGCCAGCCTAACCCGGCCCGGCTACCGCGTGGAGCCCTTCTCGCGCCACTCCTTGTCGGCCTCGTCGGCCGCCTCGGTCCGCTCCTTGGCGATCTCCAGGGCGCGCGCTGCGGTCTCCTTGTCCGGGTACGGGCCGAGGCGGTCGGCGGACCGGCAGCCGTCCGGGCCCTCCACCGCGTTGTGCTTGAGGCAGTAGTACCAGCGCTCCTCGCTCATGGCGGCAGCCTGTCAGGTCACCCCGCCTCCTGTCATGGTCGACCCGCTGAGCACCGCGACCACGACGGCCGCGACCTGCTCGGCGATCGCCTCGGGCGGCGCCA
>NZ_JACBXB010001093.1 GCF_013870575.1 Pseudonocardia pini | reverse complement strand
CGACCAGGTCGTCCCGGAACTGCGTGAACGACCGGCTCGCGGGCTCGACGGTCACCCACGTGACCCCGGCCTCCGCGTACTCGGCCACCCGCGCGCCGAAGGCGTCGACGAAGGCCGCGGCACCCCCGGTCCGCCACTCCCGGCTCTCGAACGGCGAGAACGTGACGTCCAGCGGCACGGCCCCCGCCTCGCGGCGGGCCGCCTGCATCTCCCCCACCTGCGCTCCGAGCTGCTCGACCGTCTCGAGCGGCGGGGTGCGGGTGATCGCGGCCATCTCGGGTCCCTGGGCGATCGGCATCCAGCCGTCCCCCACGCGCACCGCACGGCGCCGGGCGGGGCGGCTGTTGCCGCCGATCCACAGTGGAGGCCCCCCGGGCTGCACCGGTCCGGGGACCATGCTGTGCCCGGCGGCGGGGAACCGCTCCCCCGCGTGGTCCCGTCCCTCCCAGGCCGCTCGCATGGCCTCGATCGTCTCGTCGAGGATGGCGCCCCGGTTGGCGAAGTCCGCGCCGAGGACCGCGAACTCCGACTTGAGGTACCCCGCGGCCATCCCGACCGTCAGCCGCCCGCGAGACACGGAGTCCAGGCTGGCGATCGCCTTCGCCGAGAGGTACGCGTTGCGGTAGGCCGCGACCAGGACGTAGGTGACCAGGCGCAACCGGGTGGTCGCCGCCGCCATGTAGGCCAGCGAGACGAACGGGTCGTAGGCGTGGTGGCCGCCCTCGGCCAGCCACCGCTCGTCCGGGTACGGGTGCTCGGTCATCGCGATCGCGTCGAACCCGGCCTCCTCCACGACCCGCGCCACGTCGCCGAGGTCCGCCCCCTCCAGCCAGCGCTCGTGGTGCTTGACCGCCCGCATCGGGAACATGAGCAGGAAGCGCGTCATTTCGGCTGGAAGCGCAGCGCGCCGTCGATCCGGATGACCTCGCCGTTGAGGTAGTCGTTGATCGCGATGCTGTGCACCAGCTCGGCGTACTCCGCCGGGCTGCCCATTCGCTTCGGGAACGGCACGCCGCTGCCCCAGTGCTTCTCCGCCTCCTCGCGCTCCATCCGGAACGCCGGGGTGAAGAACGTGCCGGGCGCGATGGCCACGACCCGGATCCCCAGCGGGCTCAGGTCACGCGCCGAGGGCAGCGTCAGGCCGACGACGCCGCCCTTCGCCGCGGAGTACGCCGTCTGCCCGGTCTGCCCCTCGAAGGCCGCGATGCTGGCGGTGTTGACCACGAGCCCGCGCGAGCCGTTCGCGTCCGGCTCCTCCTGCGCGATCGCCGCCGAGACCAGCCGCATCGTGTTGAACGTCCCCGCCAGGAAGAGCCGGATGTAGCCGTCGAAGGCGTCCATCGGCGCGGGCGAGCCGTCCCGGCCCACC
>NZ_JACBXB010001092.1 GCF_013870575.1 Pseudonocardia pini | reverse complement strand
CACCTCCGCCGCCCCGACCGAGGGTTCCTAGAACAACCCGGCGCCGGTCCCGTCACGAAACGATGGGCCCGCCCGGGGTCGGCGGCTACAGTCGCGATATGAACGAACGATCGGTGAGGATCGGGAACTTCAGCGGCTACCTCGGTGACCGCTTCACGGCGATCGACGAGGCCCTCGCGGGCGACCCCGTCGACGTCCTGATGGGCGACTACCTGGCCGAGGTCACGCTCGCCGCGCTGGCCGCCGACCGGCGCGGCTACGTGGCCTATGTGCTCAAGCAGCTACGGCCGCACCTCGCGACCCTCGCCGAGCGCGGGACCAAGGTCGTGACCAACGCGGGCGGCTTCGACCCCGCCGGGCTCGCCGCCGCCCTGCGCGCCGAGATCGCCGAGGCCGGGGTGGAGCTCGTCGTGGCGCACGTCGAGGGCGACAACGTCCTGGACCGGCTGGGCGAGTTCCACCGCGAGGGCCACGCGATGGAGCACCTGGACACCGGCGCGCCCCTCAAGGACTGGGGCGTGGAGCCGATCGCGGCGAACTCCTACCTCGGCGGGTTCGGGATCGCGGAGGCGCTGCGGGCGGGCGCGGACATCGTCGTCACGGGGCGGGTCACCGACGCCTCGCTCACCGCCGGTCCCGCGGCCTGGTGGCACGGCTGGACGCCGGACGACGTCGGCCCGCTGGCGGGCGCGATCACCGCAGGGCACATCATCGAGTGCGGCGCGCACGCCACCGGCGGCAACTTCTCCGGGTTCCTGGCGGTCCCGGGCATGGAGAAGTGTGGCTTCCCGATCGCGGAGGTGGCCGCGGACGGCTCGTCGGTGATCACCAAGCACGCGCGCGACGGCGGCATGGTCACCGTGGACACCGTCACCGCCCAGCTCGTCTACGAGATCCAGGGGCCGCGCTACCTCAACCCCGACGCGACCGTGCACCTCGACACCGTCCAGCTCACCCAGGTGGGCCCGGACCGGGTGGCGATCGGCCCGGTCGTCGGGTCCCCGCCGCCGCCCACGGCGAAGGTCGCGGTGTTCGCGCGGATCGGCTGGCAGATCTCGCAGATGCTGTTCTGCACCTCCCCCCACGTCGACGAGAAGGTCGCCCTGCTGCGCCGCCAGCTCCGCGCGCAGCTCGAGGGCCAGGTCGACCAGCTCGACGTCACCGCGCTGGGCACCGCCGCCGAGGACCCGCAGTCCCAGTGGGAGGCGACGGTCCCGATCCGCGTCATGGCCACGGCCACCGCGAAGGAGGCGCTCAAGGGGTTCCCCGCCGCCGTCGGGAGCCTGTACCTGCAGGGTTTCCCGGGCTTCCACCACGACGGCGGCGCGCAGCCGGTCCGCGAGCCCTGGCCGCGGATCGACTACTGGCCCG
>NZ_JACBXB010001091.1 GCF_013870575.1 Pseudonocardia pini | reverse complement strand
CGTCTCGCCGAAGAGCTTGAGCGTGGTGTAGGCGAGGTTGCCGATGCTGATCAGGGCTCCGCGCGGCGGGTCCACGCCGAGACCCTCGATCGCCCGCAGCGTGCTCGCCACGTTCGCGCGGCTGCGCACCAGCCGGAGGTAGAGCACGCCCGAGGCGGCGTCCAGGGGCACCGGGGCGAGGACCTGGACCGACTGCCCTCCTGTCACGACG
Organism: Pseudonocardia pini; assembly: GCF_013870575.1. Taxonomy (GTDB): domain Bacteria; phylum Actinomycetota; class Actinomycetes; order Mycobacteriales; family Pseudonocardiaceae; genus Pseudonocardia; species Pseudonocardia pini. The sequence continues at coordinate 1,162 of NZ_JACBXB010001091.1, read as the reverse complement.
ACCGTCCGGAGGGCTCCGGCGCGCCCGCCCGCGAGCGACTCCACGCCCGCGAACGCCGCCAGGATCTCCTCGACGGGCAGCGGCGGCTCGGCTCCGCCGAGGGCGGTCACGAGCCCTCCGTGGGTCCGTTCCAGAACGCACGCGTAAGACACCCCGGGCAGTTTTCCCAGGGCGTCCGCGATCGATTTCGGAGCGGCCACGAGAAACCTTCTCATGCGGGCTCCCCATCCGCATTCTCGACCTTTTCGGACGCCGTTTCCCAGGGCCGGAGAATGGTGTCGGTACCGCCGCTCGGTCCAGTCCGTCCACCTCCGTTCGCGCGGCCCGTCGACAGCGGGGGAAGGGTCCGAGGGCCCTGTCCTCCCGCGCTCGCGACGGGAGGCCCAGGTATCTCGCTCGCCAAGACGTCGTCTGCGGCGGACGGAGTCGCATCCGGCCGCTCGTCCGTACCGCCATCCGGGCCCGGACCGGAGGGGTGATGCCTTGCCGGCCGCCCTCGTGGTCCGATGGGCCCATGACAGTCGACCGCAGCGCCGCGTTCCGAGCCGCCGTCGAGCGCGGGGACGCCGACGCCGCCGCCGATCTCTTCGCCCCCGACGCGGTGTTCCACTCGCCGATCGTGCACGCCCCGTACGAGGGCCGGGAGGCGCTGCGCGCGATCCTCCGGGCGGTCGTGCGGGTCTTCGAGGACTTCCGCTACACCGCCGAGTTCGCGGGCGAGGCGGGACACGTGCTGTGGTTCCGCACCCGGGTCGGCGAGCGGGAGCTCGACGGCGTGGACATCCTCACCGACGGCCCGGACGGCCTCGCCGAGCTCACCGTGATGGTCCGCCCGTACTCCGCCGCCACGGAGCTCCGAGCGCGGATGGCGGAGCTGCTCGCCGGCTCCTGACCGCCGTTCCCGCCTGCGCTCCGAGGCCTCGCCGCCCCCGCCTGCGGCGTCACGACGACCTCCCCGGTCACATCCGTCCGGCCCAGTCGACCGACCCGGCGTTCACGCAGGGTGGTCGGCGGGCCGCGTGGCCCGGCCGGCGGGTGCCGTCATTCGGGTGAGTTCGATCTCCGGCCGCACCGCGCCCCCGGATGTCCCGTTGTCCTCCCAGACAGTCGTACGCAGACCCGAACGGACTGATCGGGTGCTCCGGACGGCTGAGTTCGGCCC
>NZ_JACBXB010001090.1 GCF_013870575.1 Pseudonocardia pini | reverse complement strand
TCGGACGGGGGCGCGGCGACGACCGGCTCGGGCCCAGGGGTGTGACCCTCCGAGAGCGAGCCTGCCTCGGTGGACATCGTGAACCGGAACGGCTCCCCGTCGAGGGTTCCGGTGAGCAGTACCCGGTCGGCCCCCTCGACCCGCCACTCGAGATCGGCGGCGACCCGGGTGCCCGCGGACTCCAGCAGGACCTCGAGCCGGTCGTCGCCCGTGACGCGCACCTCCGCCGTCGCGGGCGCCCCGCCGTCCCGCAGCGCGAGCCGGGCCCCGCAACGCAGCGGGGTCACCTCGATCAGGGCGGGCAGGGTGCTGGGGTCGTTCGTGAGCGCCACGGTCGCCTCCGGGGTGACGTCGGTCATGGTCCGGGGAGACTCGGTGGGCCGCGGTCGGCCGTTAGCGGTCGACGGCCGCGCCCGTGGGGTCGTGCGAGGTCGTGGCCCCCAGCCCCGAACGGGTGCCGACGAGCGCGCGGTAGACCCCCACGGCGAGAACGGCGCCGACCAGCGGCGCGACGATGAAGAGCCAGAGCTGCGAGAGCGGCTGGGTCCCCGCGAACAGCGCCGGGCCGATCGAGCGGGCCGGGTTGACCGACGTGCCGGTCAGTGGGATCCCGACGAGGTGGATCACGGTGAGCACCAGGCCGATCGCCAGCCCCGCGAAGCCCGGGGAGGCGTTGGCGTGCGTGACGAGCAGCACGACCAGCACCAGCAGGGCGGTCAGGATGATCTCCACGATCAGCGCGCCGAACAGGTTCACGCTCTCGCCCCACGCGTTGGTGCCGAGGCCTCCGGTCTCGTCCGTGACCCCGCCCGCCACGACGAGCAGCTTCAGCAGCCCACCCGCGACGACGGCGCCCACCACCTGCGCCACCACGTACGCCCCGGCCTCCCGGGGCGTGATGCCGCGGTTGAGCAGGACCCCGAGCGTGACGGCCGGGTTGACGTGGCAGCCCGAGATGGGGCCGATCGCGTAGGCCAGCGCCAGCAGCACGAACCCGAACGCGACGGCCACGCCGAGCGGGCCGACCGTCTCGAACCCGACCACCGCGGACCCCACGGCGAAGAAGACGAGGACGAACGTCCCGACCGCTTCCGCGATCACCTTGCGTCCCACTGATGCCTCCCGAAAGGCGACGAACGAACGGAGCACTTCGGCGGTCGGCATCGGCCGCAGTGATCAGTGAAGCGGATCACAGGCGTACGAGGGAAGAGATCATTGCGCAGCGAAGCATCGGGGCCGGGCGAAGGCGCAGGCCGTGCACCGCAGAGGCCCACGAGACCTGTCCCCCCGCGCGCTCGGTCCGGCGCGCCGGAGGCCTACTGGAGGGCCACTGGACGGGGGTCTCGCGCAGGCGCGCGTAGGTGACACCGCGGACGT
>NZ_JACBXB010001089.1 GCF_013870575.1 Pseudonocardia pini | reverse complement strand
GATCACCAAGAGGATGCTGGTGGCGGACCAGGCGGCGCACCCGCCGTTCGGGCTACCGGCTGGCGCAGAGCGAGGCTGCGCACAAGCGGTACGCGCTCGGCGCCGCGGCGAGCGAGGTCGAGTCGTTCGTGGCGGACGTCAGCATCCCGACCCCCCGCGTCGGCTGACCCACCGCGTCAGTCGGCGGCGTCGATGCGGGCGTCGATCTGCGCCGCCAGCTCGGTGTCCTTCGCGGTCAGTCCGCCCTCGGAATGGGTGGAGAGCCGGAAGGTCAGCGTGCGCCAGCGGATGTCGATGTCCGGATGGTGGTCGCGCTCCTCGGCGTCCTCGGCCACCCGGCCCACGACGGCGATCGCGACCGGGAAGCTCGACAGCTCGGCGGTGCGGACGATCGAGTCCCCCTCCCGCTCCCAGCCGGTGAGCCCGGCCAGCGCGGCGGAGACCTCGTCGTCGCTCAGCAGTTCGGCCATGCGGCCATCCTGGACTAGGCGTCCCGACGCTGCATCCGCCAGATCGCGAGACCCAGGCCGATCGCGGCGTAGCAGAGCGCGCGCAGGGTGGACGAGCCCATGGCGTCGAGCACGACGGGATCCCGCAGCGCGTCCGCCCCGGCGGTCCAGCCGCTGGTCAGCAGCCACGGCTGCAGCCAGTCCAGCGCCGGGATCGCGGACAGCACACCGAAGGTGATCAACCCGCCGAGCACCGAGGCCAGCACGACCAACGGATGCTCGGTCAGCGACGACACCGCGAGTGCCACCGCCCCCACCGCCGCGAGCTGCCCGACGACCCACAGCGCCACGAGCGCGACCCGCGCCAGCCCCGCACCCAGCGAGAGGGTGGTGCCGGAGAGGGTGACCATCTGCCCGTCGGCGCTGCCGACCACGACCATGCCCGCCAGCACCCCGACGACGGCGATCACCAGCACCGCGACGACCGCCACCACCAGCACGCCGAAGGCCTTCACCCCGACCAGCCGGAGCCTGCTCACCGGCGCGAGCAGCAGCCCGCGCAGAGTGCCGTGCGAGGCCTCGCCCGCCACGGCGTCTGCGGCGGCCATCGCGACCGCGAGCGGCAGGAGCAGGGCGAGCGCCACGGTGAGCGCCGCGATCGGGAGTACCAACCCGTTGCCCGCCACGGTCCCGATGAGTCCCGGCCCGTTCCGGTCCGCGACCACCACCCCGATCGCGATCAGGATCGGGATCAGCGCGAACAGGCCCAGCGTGATCAGGGTGCGGGGCCTGCGGAACACCCAGCGGACCTCGGCCGCGAGCATCCTCGGCAGGGGCGCCGCGGTCCGTTCGAGCACGGTCATCCCTCCGTCAGCTGCGCGAACAGCTCCTCCAGCCGGGGACGACGGCGGCGCGCCTCGTGCACGGCCA
>NZ_JACBXB010001088.1 GCF_013870575.1 Pseudonocardia pini | reverse complement strand
GCGCGCACCCTGTCGAGGAGTGCGGGGACCTCGTCGGAGGGGACCGGCCCGGCCGCGCACCGCTCGTCGAGCAGCCGGACCCTGGCCAGCACCGCCGGATCGCCGATCTTCACCCGCCGGGCGCTGACCAGCTGCGACAGCATCGCCGGGCTCATCCCGAAGGTGGCGGCCAGCGCCGCCTGGGTCACGCCGAGCGCCCGGACCATCTGGTGGACCTTCTCCCCCAGCGACGCCCCGTAGAGCGCGCGTTGTCGCTCCCGGTTCGCCGCGACCGTCTGCTCGGTGTCCACACCCCGGATGCTGACACCCGGACCCCCCTCCGCGGGGCCGAACGACGGAACTCAGGCGCCCAGCAGCTCCCGGGTCCGCGCCACGTCCGCGTCCATCTGCGCGATCAGCGGCTCCATGCCGTCGAAGCGCTCCTGGCCGCGCAGCCGGTGGGCGAACTCCACGCCGACCTCGTGGCCGTAGAAGTCCTCGTCGACGTCGAGCACGTAGGCCTCGACGGTCCGGACCTTGCCCGAGAAGGTGGGGTTGGAGCCCACCGAGATCGCCGTGGGCAGCCGCCGGTCCGCCAGCAGGAACCAGCCCGCGTAGACGCCGTCGGCGGGCAGTGCGGTGTGCACGGCGCACGCGATGTTGGCGGTGGGGAAGCCCATCTCGCGGCCGCGCTTGTCCCCGTGCACCACCACGCCGTCGACCCGGTGCAGCCTGCCGAGGGCGGCCGCGGCGGCCTCCATGTCCCCGGCGTCGATGCAGGACCGGATGTAGGTCGAGGAGTAGGTGACGCCGGAGCCGCTGATCAGGTCGAGCCCCTCGACCTGGAAACCGAAGCGGACGCCCAGCTCCCGGAGCGTGTCCAGGTCCCCGGCGGCCTTGTAGCCGAACGTGAAGTTGGTCCCGACGACGACGGCCGCGGCGTGCAGCGTGTCCACCAGGACCTCGTGCGCGAACTCGGCCGGGTCCATCCGGGCCAGCTCGCCGGTGAACGGGATGACGCAGAAGGCGTCCGCCCCGAGCTCGGCGACCAGGTCCGCCCGGCGCTCCAGCGTGGTCAGCGCCGCGGGGTGCGACCCGGGCCGCACCAGCTCGGCCGGGTGCGGGTCGAACGTGACGACCACGCTGCGCAGCCCCCGCTCCCGCGCGACCGCCACCGACCGCTCGATCAGCTGTCGGTGCCCGCGGTGCACGCCGTCGAAGACCCCGATGGTCACGACACTGCGGCCCCATCCCGAGGGCACGGCCTCGAGTCCCCGCCACCGTTCCACGATCGAGAGCCTACGGAGTCCGGATCGTCACGAGCCCGCGGGGGCGAGGACCACGATCGGCTTCGCGGCCCCGCCCGCGTCCGCCATGAGCGCCAGCACCCGCCCGTCCGG
>NZ_JACBXB010000108.1 GCF_013870575.1 Pseudonocardia pini | reverse complement strand
TCGATGGAGGCCGGGCCCAGCCGGACGGTGCAGCGACCCGCCCCGCTGTGCCGGATCACGTTGGTGACCCCCTCCCGCAGGACGTAGGCGAAGACCTGGCGGCGGTCCTCCGGGACGTCGTCGACGGCCGCGGGCAGGTCGGCCTCGATCCCCGCGGCCCGCAGTGCCTCCCGCATCCCGGCGATCTCCGCGGCGAGCGAGGCGACACGGTTCGCGGCCACGGTCGAGCGGACGTCGGCCAGGGCCTGCCTGCCGAGCCGCTCGACGTCCGCGACCTCCGCCGCGGCCCGCTCCCCCTCGCCGGACTCCAGCAGCCTGCGCGCCAGCGCGGCCTTCACGGTGATGGTGGTGAGGCTGTGGCCGAGCACGTCGTGCAGGTCGCGGGCGATGCGCTCGCGCTCCTCGGTGACGGCGAGGCGAGCCAGCTCCTCGCGTGCCTCCCGCAGCTGGCTGTTCACCCTGATCAGGCCGAACATCCCGAACATCGCCACGGTGACCGCGGCGAGCCCGAGCAGGTCACCGAGCGCCACCCCACCCTCGACCAGGAACCCGACGACGAGCGCGTACCCCAGCACGGCCACCGCCCCCACCGTGCCGGGGAGCCGGGGGAAGAGCGCGAAGGACGAGACGATCGTGAAACAGACCGTGTAGAGCACGCCGCTGCCCGCCTGCAGGCCGAAGGCCATCACCGACCAGAGCGCGAGCAGCGCCGCGAACACCGCCGCCGACGACCACAGCCGCCGGTGGACCATGGCCTCGAACAGCCCGAAGACGTACGTGGCGCCGTAGGCCACGACGGTCAGGGCGAGCAGCAGCCGCCGGGCCGGGCCGTGGTCCGCGGTCAGGGCGGTGACCACCCAGGGCACGAGCACGAGCGTCCAGCCGCCGGACATCACGAACCACCGGCGCCGGTTCATCCGGGTCGGGTCGTAGGCGGTGCCCGCCATCGGGAGCACGGTCGGCGTCACCATGACCTCCACTGTGCTCGCCGGGTGAGACGCGTCCCCGGATCGGGCGTCACGACGCAGCCGTGACGGATGTCAGGGTGCACCGCGGGAACCGACACGGCATCATCTGCGTTGACCCGGAAACGGACTTACCTCGCACCCCCCGGAGCCATGGACCCCTCCTGTAGTACCGGCACCGTCCCGCACGGACGGACTTCTCGCCGGTGACCATTCTCGGAATCCTCCTCGGCGTGCTCGTCGTCGTCGCGATCACCGCGTTGACCGGCTTCTTCGTCGCCCAGGAGTTCGCCTACATGGCGGTGGACCGCTCGCGGCTCAAGGCCCGCGCGGCCGAGGGGGACAAGGGTGCCGAGCGCGCCCTGTCCGTCACCCGCCGCACCTCCTTCATGCTCTCGGGCGCACAGCTCGGCATCACCGTGACCGGCCTGCTGGTCGGGTACGTGGCCGAGCCGCTGATCGGCGAGGGCGTCGGCGAGCTGCTCGGCGGCGCGGGCTGGGCGGTCGCGCTCGGCACCGTGCTCGCCCTGCTCGTGTCGACCGTCGTCCAGATGGTCTTCGGGGAGCTGTTCCCGAAGAACCTCGCGATCGCCCGCCCCGAGCCCGTCGCCCGCTGGCTGGCCGTCCCCACCACGATGTACCTGGCCGTCTTCGGCTGGCTCGTCACGGTGTTCGACGCCGCCTCCAACCTGCTGCTCAAGGCCCTGCGGATCGAGCCGGTGCACGACGTCGAGCACGCGGCCACCCCGCGCGACCTCGAGTCGATCATCGACGAGTCCCGGGAGAGCGGCGACCTGCGGCCCGACCTCTCGACCATGTTGGACCGCGTCCTCGACTTCTCCGACCGGCCCGCGCGGGCCGCGATGATCCCCCGCCCGCGGGTGACGTCGGTGAAGTCCGACCTGCTCATCCCGGACCTGACCGACGCGATGGCCGCGGGTCACTCGCGCTACCCCGTGCTGGACGAGACCGGCGAGGAGGTCGTGGGCGTGATCTGCCTGCGGGACCTGCTCGCCCTCTCCGGCGACGTCGCGGGGCTGCGGGTGTCCGAGGTGATGCGGCAGGCCGTCGTGGTGCCCGCGTCCCTGCCGCTGCCCGCGGTGGTCGCGGCGCTGCGCGAGGCGGACGACGAGTTCGCCTGCGTGCTCGACGAGTACGGCGGGCTCGCCGGCGTGATCACGCTGGAGGACATCGCCGAGGAGCTCGTCGGCGAGATCACCGACGAGCACGACCCGGCCCTCGCCGACCGGACCCTCGACGCCGCGAACGGCTGGACGGTCTCCGGCACCCTGCACGTCGACGAGGTCGGCAGGCTGCTCGGGGCCGACCTCCCCGAGGGCGAGTACCAGACCATCGGCGGGCTGGTGATCGCCGAGCTGCAGCGGCTGCCCGAGCCCGGCGACACCCTGCGCGTCACGCTCGCCCGCGAGGTGGGGGCGGAGGAGGACGAGCCCGCCAAGGTCGTCGAGATCGAGGTCCTCGCCGTCGAACGGCGGGTCCCGGAACAGGTCCGGATCCGCCCGGTCGCCCCCTCGATGGCCCTGGAGGAGCAGTCGTGAATGCCCTGACGATCGTCGTGTCGATCGGGCTGGTCGCGCTGTCGGCCTTCTTCGTCGCCGTGGAGTTCGCGCTGGTCGCGGCCCGGAAGTACCGGCTGGAGGAGAAGGCGGACAGCTCCGCCGCCGCCCGGGCGGCGCTGCGCAGCGCCAAGGACATCTCCCTGCTGCTGGCGGGGTCGCAGCTCGGCATCACCCTGTGCACGCTGGGCCTCGGTGCGGTGGCCAAGCCTGCGGTCGACTACGCGCTCGAGCCCGTGTTCGTCGGGTGGGGGCTGCCCGCGGGCGCCGCCGGCATCGTGTCGTTCGTGCTGTCGCTGGTGGTCGTGACGTTCGTCCACCTCGTGGTGGGCGAGATGGCGCCGAAGTCCTGGGCCATCGCGCACCCGGAGCGCTCTGCGACCCTGCTGGCGCTGCCGATGCGCGCGTTCATGTTCGTCACCCGCCCGATCCTGGTGTCGCTCAACGGGATGGCGAACTGGTGCCTGCGCCGGGTCGGCGTCGAACCGGTGGACGAGATGGCCTCCGGGCGCAACCCGGACGACCTGCGTCAGCTGGTCGACCACTCCGCGCGGGCCGGTGCCCTGGATCGGGAGCGGCGCGGCCGGCTCGTCACCGCGCTGGAGCTGGACCGGGCCCCGATCTCGTCGCTCGTGCACGGGGACCCGGCCGGGGTCTCCGCGACCGACGACGTCGAGGCCATCCGCGCGGTGTCGCGCTCGTCCGGGCACCTGCGGCTCGTCGTGCGCTCCGGTTCCGAGGTGATCGGGTTCGTGCACGTCCGGGACACGCTGGGCCGCTCGGCGGACACCACGGCGCGCGACCTGCTGCGTGAGGTCCTGTCCTTCGACGCCGACACCCCGGTGTTCGCCGCGCTGGGCACGATGCGGGAGAAGCGCGGCCAACTGGCCCTCGTCACCAGCGCGGGCTCGCTCCTGGGGATCGTCACGATGCAGGACGTCGTCGACCGGCTGCTCCCCGCCTGATCGGGCGAACCGCCGCGCGGCCGGTGCGGTCGCGCCCTACCCTGGTCGCTTCCACGACAGCTCGACTGCTTCTGGGAGGCCCCTGTGACCGCACCGGACCTGCGCCCCGCCGCGCTCGACGAGTCCGCTCTCGCCCGGATCCGCTCGCTGGAGGAGACCCTCGGCGGGCCCCTGGTGGCGTACGAGCCGGAGTCCCCGTACGCGCACCTGACCGCGGACCAGCTCGCCGCCCTGCAGGCGACCGAGGCCGACCTCGGGCTGCGGCTGGTGGCGTACCGAGGCTGAGTTATACCGGTTATACTCGACGGCGTGAAAATCGCCGTATCCCTGCCGGACGAGCTCTATGCGCGCGCCGACGAGGTCGCCGCGCGGCTCGGGTTGAGCCGGTCCCAGGTGTACGCGCGTGCGCTGGAGCAGTTCCTCGAGGACCAGGGCGAGGATCCCGTCACCGCGGCGCTGGACGAGCTCGTCGCCTCCCAGGAGCCCGGCGCCGGTGCGGCCGCGGGTCGGGCGTTGATCGATGCGGGCGCTTGGGAGTGGTGAGCGCGCCGACGACCGGTCCACCCGCGCGGTGAGCCCGCCCCGGACCAGGAGCACCGAGCCGCTCCCCGGCCGCCGCGGTGAGCTGTGGTGGGCCGACCTCGGCGAACCCCGCGGCTCCGCCCCCGCCTACCGACGACCCGTGGTCGTGGTCTCCTCGGACCGCTTCAACCGCTCCCGCCTCCGCACCGTGGTGGTCGCGGCGGTGACCTCGAACCAACGCCTCGCCGCAGCCCCCGGCAACGTCTCCCTCTCCCCGGAGACGACCGGCCTCGACCGCGCGAGCGTGATCAACGTGAGCCAGCTGCTGACCGTGGACAGAGACCTGCTGGAGCAGCGGATCGGCACCCTCCACCCCACCGCCACCCAGGCCCTGAACCAGGGCCTACGCCTCTCCCTAAGCCTCTAGCAAGATCATCGTGTAGGCGCCGGTCGTCGACGTCACCGCGCCGCGGAACATCGCCGGTCGGCCGCGCCCCGGAGTGCGGATCCACCGCAGGCCCGTCGACCCACTTGACCGGCACTCGCTTCGCGGGATCGCCCTCACCGGGCGGGCACGCACCGTGCTCGACACCGCCGCAGAACTGGAGGACGGCGCCTGCTCCGCATCCTTCGCCGCGCCGGCATCGGGGGCTGGGTCGTCGGTCGTGAAGGGTCTAGCAACCCAGGAGGCGTGCTCCCAGGTACTGCTCCACCTCTGCGAGCGGGATGCGCTCCTGGCTCATGGTGTCCCGCTCCCGGATGGTCACCGCGTCGTCGGTGAGGGTGTCGAAGTCCACGGTGATGCAGAACGGGGTGCCGATCTCGTCCTGGCGGCGGTAGCGGCGGCCGATGGCGCCGGCGTCGTCGAACTCGACGTTCCAGTGCTTGCGCAGCAGGGTGGCGAGGTCGCGCGCCTTGGGCGAGAGGTCGGCGTTGCGGGACAACGGGAGCACGGCGGCCTTCACCGGCGCGAGGCGTCGGTCGAGCTTGAGCAGGACGCGGGTGTCCGTGCCGCCCTTGGCGTTCGGGGCCTCCTCCTCGTGGTAGGCCTCGATGAGGAAGGCCATCATCGAGCGCCCCACACCGGCGGCGGGCTCGATGACGTACGGCCGGTACCGCTCCTTGGTGTTCTGGTCGTAGAACGACAGGTCCACACCGGAGTGGTTGGAGTGCGTGGTGAGGTCGAAGTCCGTGCGGTTGGCGATGCCCTCCAGCTCGCCCCACTCCTGACCCGTGAAGTCGAACTTGTACTCGATGTCGACGGTGCGCTTCGAGTAGTGGGAGAGCTTCTCCTTGGGGTGCTCGAAGTGCCGCAGGTGCTCCGGGGCGATGCCCAGGTCGGTGTACCAGCGGGTGCGCTCGTCGATCCAGTACTGGTGGATCTCCTCGTCCGTCCCCGGCTCGACGAAGTACTCCATCTCCATCTGCTCGAACTCGCGCGTGCGGAAGATGAAGTTGCCGGGGGTGATCTCGTTGCGGAAGCTCTTGCCCATCTGGCCGATGCCGAACGGCGGCTTCTTGCGCGCGGTCGTCTGCACGTTGAGGAAGTTCACGAAGATGCCCTGCGCGGTCTCCGGGCGCAGGTAGGCCAGCCCCTCGTCCGTCTTCACCGGGCCGAGGTGGGTCTCGAGCATCATGTTGAAGTCCTGCGGCGCGGTGTACTGGCCGCGGGTGCCGCAGTTCGGGCAGGGGACGTCGGACAGGTCGTCCTCCGTGGCGCTCTTGCCCGTGCGCTCGACGTACTCCTCCGCCAGCTGGTCCGCGCGGAACCGCTTGTGACAGGACAGGCACTCGACCAGCGGGTCGTTGAACACGCCGACGTGGCCGGAGGCGACCCAGACCTGGCGCGGCAGGATCACCGACGAGTCCAGCCCGACGACGTCCTCCCGGGCGGTGACCATCGTCTTCCACCACTGCCGCTTGACGTTCTCCTTGAGCTCCACGCCCAGGGGCCCGTAGTCCCACGCGGACCGGGTACCGCCGTAGATCTCGCCCGACGCGAAGACGAATCCGCGGCGCTTGGCGAGCGCGACGATCTTCTCGATCTTGGCGGAACTGGCTTTGGCGGCCACGAGGTACTCCTGTGCGTGCGGAACGGGATCCCCGCCGGATGCGGGGCGGTGCATGTCAGCGTATCGACCGCCCGCGACCGGGTTCCGCCCTCCCCTAGATGAAAACCACTATCATGGGCGCATGCCCGCGACCGCGCACGACCACGCGGGGGCGTTGTGCCCCGTCGAGCCCCCGCCCCTGCTGCCGCCGCGCACCCTCACCGCCGCAGGCGACCTGCTGCGCGCGCTCGCCGCACCCGTTCGGATCGCCATCGTGCTGCAGCTGCGGGAGTCGCCGCGCTGCGTGCACGACCTCGTCGACGCCCTCGGCGTCACCCAGCCGCTGATCAGCCAGCACCTGCGGGTGCTCAAGTCGGCCGGGGTCGTGGAGGGCGAGCGGAAGGGCCGGGAGGTGCTGTACACCCTGGTCGACGACCATCTCGCGCACATCGTCGTCGACGCGGTGGCGCACGTTCAGGAGGACGCATGACCGCGCCACGGGCCCTGCGAGCCACGAAGCAGCGGGCCGCCGTGTCGGACCTGCTCGACCGGCTCGCGGACTTCCGGTCCGCCCAGGAGATCCACGAGGAGCTGCGCCGCCAGGGCGAGGGCATCGGCCTGACGACGGTCTACCGCACCCTGCAGACCCTGGCCGACGGCGGCGAGGTCGACGTGCTGCGCAGCGCGGGCGGCGAGGCCGTCTACCGCCGGTGCGAGTCCAGCGCGCACCACCACCACGTGGTGTGCCGCCGGTGCGGCGCCGCCGAGGAGATCGACGCGCCGATGGTGGAGTCCTGGGCGCAGGAGGTCGCGGAGAAGCACGGCTTCAGCGAGATCAGCCACACCGTGGAGATCTTCGGAGTCTGCCGGGCCTGCACCTGAGCAGGGCCCCCGGGCCGCGCACCCGGGGACCCGGGACGTCACGACTTCGGGGGCATCCGGATCGCGCCGTCGAGCCGGATGGTCTCGCCGTTCATGTAGTCGTTCGTGAGCACCTCGACGGCCATGCTCGCGTACTCCTCGGCCTTGCCGAGCCGGTTCGGGTAGACCACGCTCTGGCCCAGCGCCGCCTTGAACGCCTCGGCCTTCTCCCCCGAGCCGTAGATCGGGGTGTCGATCAGCCCGGGCGCGATGGTGTTCACCCGGATCCCGTGTCGGGCCAGGTCGCGCGCCAGCGGCAGCGTCAGGCCCACCACCCCGCCCTTCGACGCCGAGTACGGCGTCTGCCCGATCTGGCCGTCGAACGCCGCGGCCGACGCCGTGTTGAGGATCGCCCCGCGCGAGGTCCCGTCCGCGAGCGGCTCGGTCCTCGCCATGGCCGACGCCGCCAGCCGGGTGCAGTTGTAGGTCCCCGTCAGGTTGACGCGGATCACGAACTCGAAGGTCTCCAGCGGGACCGGCTCGAGGTCACGGCCGATCACGCGGGCCGCCTTGCCCAGGCCCGCGCTGTTGACCAGGACCCGCAGCGGACCCAGCTCCGACGCCGCCTCGACGGCCGCCTTGACCTGCGCCTCGTCGGCGACGTCGGCCTTGGCGAACACCCCGCCGATCTCGGCCGCGACCTTCTCGCCGCGCTCCTCCGCCAGGTCCAGCACGACGACCTTCGCCCCGCGCTCCGCCAACAGCCGCGCGGTCGCCTCGCCGAGCCCGGAGGCACCGCCCGTGACGATCGCCGACGCTCCCGTGATGTCCATCCAACACTCCTCTCACGGGGCACCGCTGCCCCGCTGATGCACCTGCATTGTGCCCCTCGGAGCGTCTCAGATCGAGATTCCCCGCGGACGTGACGCGCGTTACCGTCCTCCTTCAGCAGCGCCCGACCCCGAGCGCCCGCCCACCCCCCCAGCGACGCGGGAAGGCCTGCCCATGACCGAGGACCCCACCACACCCGGTGCCGTACGCAGGCTCGACACCCCCGAGTCCGGGAAGCTCGCGCAGCTCTCCGCGGTGTTCGAGGACCTCCAGTACGTGCTGCGGTGCTGCGAGCACCTCGTCTCGCAGCTCACCGTGCCGCGGCCGGACGCCGCGGTCGTCGAGGCGCTGTGGACCGGCGCGCTCGTCGGGTACGTCCGCTGCTTCTCCGGCCGCGCCAAGGTCGTGACCGACGCGGACGTGGAGTCCCTCGAGCTCGAGGAGGAGGTCGTGCAGTTCCACAAGACCTTCCCGACGCTGCGGGACCACTACGCGTCCCGGCACGTGAACCCGCGCGAGGCCTTCACCATCGGGATCGCGCAGTCGAACGACGGGCACCCGACGGGGGTCGCGGTCGTCTCGGCCCCGCGCCCGCCGGTCGACGACACCACGGTCCGGGTGCTCGGTCGGCTCGCCTACGCGCTGTCCGGCCTGGTCGACGGCCGGATGCAGGAGACCCAGGCGACGGTCCTGGAGGCGGCGCGGCTGATGACACCCGCCCAGCTCGCGGAGCTCCCCCTCGTCCACCTCAGCGAGGAGCCGGTCGGGTAGGCATCCGGCGCGAGCCCTACCCGACGAGCTCCGCGCGCATGCTCGACGCGCTGCTGACCACCAGCATCAGCAGCGTCCCCATCGGGCCCTCGTCGAGGCCGGCCGAGGGGAAGGCGTACCGGAGCGTGACGTCCCAGCCCTTCTCCCCCTGGATCACCCGCGGGGTCCCGAAGAGTCCCTCCCCCACCCCGAGCGCCACCCGGGCGGGGATGTCCTCGTCGGTCAGGTCCCAGGCCACCACGCAGGTCAGGTTGAGGACGGGCAGGCCCTCCTCCAGCTCGATCCCCTGCACCACACAGAGCACACCGCCGTGGGCGAAGGTGAGCGCGCCGTCCGCGTCCACCTCCACGTCGTGGTAGCGCTCCAACGCCTTCCGGGCGATCTCCAGGCTCACTGGGCACCTGCCTGGTCGACGGCCCCACCGAACCTGCGGTCCCTGCGTGCGTAGATCTCGATCGCCTCCCAGATGTGCCTGCGGTCGAAGTCCGGGAACAGCGTGTCGAGGAAGACCATCTCGGCATACGCGGACTGCCACAACAGGAAGTTCGACGTCCGCTGCTCGCCCGAGGACCGGACGAACAGGTCGACGTCCGGCATGTCCGGCTCGTCGAGGTACCTCGCGATGGTGCGCTCGTCGATCTTGTCCGGCTTGATCCTGCCGTCCTGCACGAGGCGAGCGATCTGCCGCACCGCGTCGGCGATCTCGGCCCGGCCGCCGTAGTTCACGCACATGGTGAGCGTGAGCACGTCGTTGTGTCGCGTCTTCTCCTCGGCGACCTCGAGCTCCTTGATCACCGACCGCCAGAGCCGGGGCCGACGGCCCGCCCACCGGACCCGCACCCCCATGCTGTGCATCTCGTCCACCCGGCGGCGGATGACGTCCCGGTTGAAGCCCATCAGGAACCGCACCTCGTCGGGGCTGCGCTTCCAGTTCTCCGTGGAGAAGGCGTAGGCGGACAACCACTTCACGCCGATGTCGATGCACCCACGCGCGACGTCCATCAGCGAGGCCTCGCCGCGCCGGTGCCCCTCGACGCGGGGCAGGCCGCGGGCGTTGGCCCAGCGGCCGTTGCCGTCCATGACGAGCGCGACGTGGTTCGGGACCAGCTCCGCCGGGATCACCGGGGGCCGGGCTCCCGACGGGTGCGGCGGCGGCGGCTGGAAGGACACGGCTGGCAGCCTAGTTGTCTGGACTCCGCGGCCCGCCTGGAGTAGTCACTGCACATGGGCCGGTGGTTCTCCGAGACGATCGTCGACACGGGGCGGCTGCCGCTGTTCTGCTTCCTCTGCGCGTTCCTCGTGGCGTTCCTGTTCATCCGGTTCTCCGTGCGGATGATCCGGGCGCAGGTCACGTGGTGGCCCGGGAACGTGACACCGGGCGGGACGCACATCCACCACATGGTGTTCGGCCTGGTCATGATGCTGATCTCGGGGTTCGCGCTGATCGCGGTGGCCTCCTACGACACCCCGGTCCCGAACATCATCCTGGCGAGCGTCTTCGGCGTCGGCGCCGCCCTGGTGCTCGACGAGTGGGCGCTGCTGCTGCACCTGTCGGACGTCTACTGGACGCAGGAGGGCCGCTCCTCGATCGACGCCGTGTTCGTCGCGTTCACGATCACCTGCTTCTTCCTGCTCGGCATCCACCCCCTCGGGTTCCAGGGCGACTTCGACCAGCTCTCGGGGGCCGGCATCGAGGAGGTCGTCCTGACCATCGCGTTCTTCCTGCTGCAGCTGCTGCTGGCGGTGATCACGCTGGCCAAGGGCAAGGTGTGGAGCGGCCTGGTGGGGCTGTTCGTCGCCCCGCTGCTGGTCGTCTCGGCCATCCGCCTCGGCCGCCCGCACTCGCTCTGGGCGCGGCGCCGCTACGCCACGCGGCCGAGGAAGATGGACAGGGCCGTCTACCGGGAGAAGACCTACCGCAGGCCGGTGATCCGGGCGAAGATCGCCGTGCAGGAGGCCATCGCCGGGCACTTCGACCCGGACACCGTCAACGCCGCCACCGCGTAC
>NZ_JACBXB010001087.1 GCF_013870575.1 Pseudonocardia pini | reverse complement strand
AGACCGCCTTGCCGCCCGGTACCCCCACGAGCCCGCAGTGCCGCCGGATCACCTCCGCCATGCTGCCGCGCTCCACCCAGTCCAGCCCCAGCTCGGTGTAGACCTCCGGGCGGTAGTCCACGGTGAGGAACCGGTCGCTCTGCAGCCGTCGCGAGGCCATCAGCAGGAAGATCCGGAACGCGGTGTCGCTGAAGCCGAAGCCCGGCGGGGCCTGCTCCGCGAGCAGCCCGACGACGGTGTCGACGCGGTCCACCGTCCCGTACAGCTCCGTCAGCGTCGCCACGGTCTCCGGGTCGTCGCTGAGCTCCTCGAACGTCCGCAGCGGCGGGCGGTGCAGGGCGGTCCGGAACTCGTTGTAGCGGGGCACCCCGCGCATCCGGGTGCGCACGATGTCGACGACGGCGAGGTCCACCAGCTCGCCGTCCCGCTCGAACGCCCGCAGCGCGTCCGGGAAGTTGTGCAGGGCCACCGCCCCCGGGTGCGCGCGGGCGAAGGCCGACACCACGGTCGGCAGGCCCAGCTTGCGGTGCTCGGCCTCCGTCGCGGCGCCCTGGATCTGGGCGAAGGTGAGCACCTCGTCGCCGACGACGTACGTGTCGGGGATCAGCGGGTGCAGCCGGTAGACCGTCACGAACTCCTCGGTGAGCGCGAACGGCACCCGGTCGTGCGCCGGCTTCGAACCCGGGATCCCGTGCACCGCATGGGGATCGAGGAGGTTCAGGCCGAACCGGGTGACGAGGTGGTCCTGGGCGCCGCGCCAGTTCACGGTGAGCGCCTGGTCGATCACGTCCGTGCCCAGGACCGCGGGCGTCCACTCCACGGTGTGGATCTTGGCGATCAGTGCCGAGACGACCAGCCGGGCCACCTGGTAGCGCCGCTCGGCCGACAGGGTGGGGTACTCCGCCCGCAGAGCGGCGCACACGGCGTTGTGCTCGCGGGCGAACAGCGTCTGCATGGCGCTGAGCCCCAGCCACCAGCTCTCGCCGAACCCGGTGCGCGGCAGGCCCTCGTCGTCGATCGGGAGGTGGCCCTCCTCCAGCTCGAGGTCGTCCCCGCTCCCGCCGTTGGTGCGCAGCGCGAGCGCCGCCGCCTCGTCCGTGCCGTAGATCCCGGAGGCGTCCCACCAGTGCGTGGTGGTGTTGAGCTCCGGCTCGCGGTCCGCGGCGATCAGCATCTCCGCCGCGTCCTCGGTGTCGTGGGGATGGTTGCGCCAGCTGCGGCCCTCGGGCACGGGGAGCCGGACCGGGTTCGCCGCGTCGCGCTCGTGGTGGACCCAGTCGTGGACCTGGAACTGGATCCAGGAGGCGGCCAGCACGTTGAGCGTGGGGGCGGGCACGAACTCCCGCCGGGCCAGCAGCCGGTCCGCCACGACGATCGGGTCCGG
>NZ_JACBXB010001086.1 GCF_013870575.1 Pseudonocardia pini | reverse complement strand
CGACGGTGTGCTCGACGTCGTGGGGATGGTGGTTCCGGCCGCGGATGATCGCGACGTCGGAGATCCGTCCCACGACGTACAGCTCGCCGTCCGCGAGCACCCCCAGGTCCCCGGTGCGCAGGTACTCCCCCGGCTCCCCGACGACCTGCGCGCGGAAGGTCTCCCCGCTCACCTCCGGCTGTCGCCAGTAGCCCTGCGCCACAGCGGGTCCGGACACCCAGATCTCCCCGACGGTCTCCGCGCCCACCGGTCGCGAGGTGTCCGGGTCGACGATCCGCACCGTCTCGCCGTGACCCGAGCCCGCCAGCACCCTGGTCCGCCCCGCCTCCAGCCGTCCCTGCCCCAGTGCCGTGGCGTCGGCGTCGAGCAGGCGGGGGCCGCGCAGGCGCCCGGTTCCGGTGACCATCAGTGTCGCCTCGGCGAGGCCGTAGCAGGGGTGCATCGCGGCCGGGTCGAAGCCGTGCGGGGCGAAGATCTCGGTGAAGGCCCGGACGGTCTCGGGTCGGACGGGCTCGGCCCCGTTGAACGCGACCTTCCAGCTGGTCAGGTCCATGACGGGGACCCCGCGGGCGGCGGCGGTCACGCAGGCGTCGAAGGCGAAGTTCGGGCCGCCGCTGGTGTGCGCGCGGTAGCGGGACACGGTCTCGAGCCAGAGCAGCGGTCGTCGCACGAACGCCATGGGCGACATCAGGACCGCCTGCGCACCCACCCACAGGGGCTGCAGCACGTTGCCGATGAGGCCCTGGTCGTGGAAGAAGGGGGCCCAGCCGACGACGGTGGATCCCTCGTCGTGCCCGAACGCCGCCGCGATCATGTCCTCGTTCGCGGCGAGGTTGCCGTGGGAGACCATCACCCCCTTCGGCACGGACGTCGAGCCGGAGGTGTACTGGAGGAAGGCCAGGTCGTCGGGGGTCCTCGGGACCGGCTCCCCGGCACCGGGGGCCACCTCGTCCACGGCGAGGAACGTCCCCGCCAGCGACTCCCGCAGCGACTCGACCGAGGAGCGCAGGGTGAGCACCACCGCGGGATCGGAGTCGGCGACGACGGCGGCCGTCGCCTCCTGCACCCGGCTGCGCCGTGGCGGGTTCACCGGCACCGCGATCACACCCGCGTACAGGCAGCCGAGGAAGGCGACCACGAACTCGGCACACTGCGGGAAGGCCAACAGGGCCCGGTCACCCGGCGCGCACGGCAACGCCTCGGCGACCCCGAGGGCGGCGCGGTGCAGGTCGGAGTAGGTCAGCACGCGGGTCTCCGTGCCGCGCTCGTCGAGGAAGACGTACGCGGTCCGGCGCGGGTCCTGGGCGGCCCGCAGCGCCACGACCTCGGGCAGGATCACGTGAGCGCTCCCGCCGTCACCGTGACCGGCAACCGCGCCGGAGCCCGGA
>NZ_JACBXB010001085.1 GCF_013870575.1 Pseudonocardia pini | reverse complement strand
GCGGTGGTCGTGCACCCGGGCTTCACCGAGCCGGAGGCCGCGCTGCGGGCCGCGGGTCTGCCCGTCGAGCACGTGCTCACCCGGGGTGACCATCGGCTCGACCCGGCGGCCGTGCCGGAGGAGGCGGACCTCGTCGTCGTCGGGAACCCGACGAACCCCACCGGTGTGCTGCACTCCCGGCTGCGCGAGATCGCGCGGCCCGGCCGGATCGTGCTGGTCGACGAGGCCTTCGCCGACGCCGTCCCCGGCGAGCCGGAGTCCCTGGCGGGGGAGGCGGTCCCCGGGGTGCTGGTCTTCCGCTCGCTGACCAAGACCTGGGCGCTCGCCGGGCTGCGGGCCGGCTACGCGCTGGGCGATCCCGCGGTGCTGGCCCGGTTGGCCGCGCCCCGGCCGCACTGGCCGGTCGGGACCCTCGCCCTCGAGGCGGTGATCGCCTGTTCCGAGCCCGCCGCCGTCGCGGAGGCCGAGGCCATGGCGCGGACCCTGGCCGGGCACCGCGCGCACCAGGCCGCCGCACTCGCCGCGGTCCCGGGGGTGCAGGTGCTGCCCGGCATCGCGCCCTACCTCTTGCTCCGGGTCCCGGAGGGGACGCGGGAACGGCTGCGGGACAAGGGGATCGCCGTCCGACGGGCCGACACCTTCCCGGGACTGGGCCCCGACCACGTCCGGGTGGCGGTGCGGGATCCCGCGCGGGTGGCGGTCCTGGTCGAGGCGCTGCGCGCCGTGCTGGTAGGTGTAGCGGCATGACGTCGCTCGCGGATGTGACCTCGGCTCTCGAGGACGCCTACCCACTCGCCCTCGCCCAGGACTGGGACGCGGTCGGCCTGGTCTGCGGCGACCCCGCCGAGCGGGTGGAGCGGGTGCTGGTGGCCGTCGACGCCGTGACCGAGACCGTGGACGAGGCCCTCGACACCGGCGCGCAGCTGCTGGTGACCCACCATCCGCTCCTGCTGCGCGGGGTCCACGGCGTCGGCGCGGACACCCCGAAGGGCGCCCTGCTGCACCGGTTGATCCGCGGCGGCGTCGGCCTCTACACCGCCCACACCAACGCGGACTCCGCCGATCCCGGGGTGTCCGACGCCCTCGCCGCGGCCCTGGGCCTGCAGGTCGAGGGCCCGTTGCAGCCGCTCCCGGCGGACCCGCTGGACAAGATCGTCGCGTTCGTGCCCACCGGCGCCGCGATCCGGGCGGTCCACGAGGCGCTGTCCGCCGCGGGCGCGGGCGAGATCGGCGACTACTCGCACTGCTCCTTCGCCACCGCGGGGACGGGGCAGTTCCTCCCGCACGCGGGGGCGAACCCGGCGATCGGTGAGGTCGGCAGGCTGGAGCGGGTCGCGGAGACCCGGCTGGAGATGGTGCTTCCCCGCCACCGCCGCCGCGCGGTCGTGGCG
>NZ_JACBXB010001084.1 GCF_013870575.1 Pseudonocardia pini | reverse complement strand
GGCGCCGCCCGCCGATTCTGTCCGAGTCCGAGTTCCTCGCCCGCCGCGAGTCCGTCGAACGGGCGATGGTCGTGCGCCAGACGGGGCAGCGCACCGAGATCGGTGTGACCGAGGACGGCGTGCTGGTCGAGCACTTCATCGCCGGCGGCGCGCAGCAGAACTCGTCGATGGTCGGCAACATCTACCTCGGCCGCGTGCAGAACGTGCTGCCCAGCATGGAGGCGGCGTTCGTCGACATCGGGCGCGGCCGCAACGCCGTGCTCTACGCGGGCGAGGTGGACTGGGACGCCGCGGGCCTCAACGGCAAGGCGCGGCGCATCGAGCAGGCCCTGAGCAGCGGCGACAGCGTCCTCGTGCAGGTCACGAAGGACCCCGTCGGGCACAAGGGCGCGCGGCTGACGACCCAGATCAGCCTCGCGGGCCGGTTCCTGGTCTACGTCCCGTCGGGCGGCGCCGCGGGGATCTCCCGCAAGCTGCCGGACGTCGAGCGCAAGCGGCTCAAGGACATGCTGAAGGAGATCGTCCCCAGCGAGGCCGGGGTGATCATCCGCACGGCGTCGGAGGGCGTGAGCCACGAGGCGCTGGAGCAGGACGTCCGCAGGTTGCAGGCGCAGTGGGAGGTCGTCAAGGAGAAGGCCGAGCGCACCGGGCCCAACAAGCCCAAGGCGCCGACCCTGCTCTACGAGGAGCCGGACCTGCTGGTCAAGGTCGTGCGGGACCAGTTCAACGAGGACTTCGCCTCGCTCGTCGTCTCGGGCGACGAGGCGTGGGAGACCGTCTCCGACTACGTCTCGCACGTGGCGCCGGAGCTGGCGGGGCGCATGCACCGCCACATCGGCCCGAAGGACGTCTTCGCGGAGCACCGGATCGACGAGCAGCTGCTCAAGGCGTTGGACCGCAAGGTCTGGCTGCCGTCGGGCGGCACGCTGGTGATCGACCGGACCGAGGCGATGACCGTCGTCGACGTCAACACCGGGAAGTTCACCGGCTCCGGCGGCAACCTCGAGGAGACCGTCACCCGGAACAACCTGGAGGCGGCGGAGGAGATCGTCCGCCAGCTCCGGCTCCGAGACGTCGGCGGGATCATCGTGATCGACTTCATCGACATGGTGCTCGAGGCGAACCGGGACCTGGTGCTGCGCAGGCTCACCGAGTGCCTGGCCAGGGACCGCACGCGCCACCAGGTGGCGGAGGTCACCTCGCTCGGCCTGGTGCAGATGACCCGCAAGCGGGTCGGCGGCGGGCTGCTGGAGCACTTCTCCAGCACCTGCGAGCACTGCCGTGGCCGCGGCGTCGTCGTGAACATCGAGGGGGTCGAGGAGCACAGCCACGCCCCCGCGACGAACGGCTCCGCCCAGCGTGAGGACGCGGGCGGCGGGCGGCGTCGGAACCGG
>NZ_JACBXB010001083.1 GCF_013870575.1 Pseudonocardia pini | reverse complement strand
CACGCCGACCACTGCCACGCCCCCGCCGTGCCCCGTCGACCCCGCCATCGCGGACCCCTTCCCTCGTCCGCGCCGCTCGGCCCGGGACTCGCACGCTTGTTCGATCGAACGTCTGTGCGAGTTTGTACCATCGTGGACGCACGCCGTCACTTCTCCGCGCCGACACGATCGGCGTGTCGTTCGAACATGTGTTTGGCGAACGACCGGATCCGGGCTACGGTCCGACATCGACGGACCGCGGCATCGGCAGGCGCGGCGCCCGCGAGCAGGAGGCGGCGTGCGGGCCGGTCCCCGAGCGGCTGACGGGCCCGGGGACGTGGAACATCAGCGGCACACGAGGAGGCGGCAGGGAGATGGCACGGGACGAGTCCGACACCGGCGGCGAGCCCGGGCAGGTACGCGCCTTCCCGGACCCACCGGCGGACCCGACGACGCTCACCCCCCGACAGCGCAAGGTCCTGGCGGTGATCCGGGACTGGGTGGACCGCTTCGGCTACCCGCCGAGCGTCCGCGAGATCGGCGACGCGGTGGGCCTCACGTCCACCTCGTCGGTCCACCACCAGCTGCGCACCCTCGAACGCAAGGGCTACCTGCGGCGGGACCCGAACCGGACTCGCGCGGTGGACGTCCGCAGCCCGGAGGAGGACACCGAGTCCACGGACCCGGCCGCGGTCTCCGCGGAGCGCCCCGCGCCCGCGTTCGTCCCGGTGCTGGGCAGCATCGCGGCCGGTGGGCCGATCCTGGCCGAGCAGGCCGTGGAGGGTGTGTTCCCGCTGCCGCGAGAGATCGTCGGCGAGGGCGAGCTGTTCCTGCTCCACGTGAAGGGGGACTCGATGATCGAGGCCGCCATCATGGACGGAGACTGGGTCGTCGTCCGGCAGCAGCCGGTGGCCGAGCAGGGCGAGATCGTGGCCGCGATGATCGACGGCGAAGCCACCGTCAAGACCTTCAAGCGCACCGCGGGGCAGGTGTGGCTGATGCCCGCCAACCCCGCCTACGAGCCGATCGACGGCAACGAGGCCACCATCCTCGGCCGGGTCGTCACGGTCCTCCGCAGGCTCTGACCCACCCGCGGCACCCGGCTCGTCGGCCGGGTGCCGTCCGGACCCGCGGGAACAGGCACTAGGCGGGCGCGGGGACCACGATCACGGGGTAGCGCGCGGAGCGCACCAGCACGCCGGCCACCCCGCCGAGCAGCAGTCTCTTCATCATCGGGTACCCGCGCGATCCCACGACCAGGACGTCCGTGCGTTCGGGCAGGTCGGCGAGGGTCTCCGCGACCGAGCGGCCGACGACGACGTCCGTGAGCGCGTCGATCTCCACCGGCGCCTGGGCGATGCCCTTGTGCGCGGTCTCGGTGGCGGCGGGCACGTCCGCCTCGGTCGGGGCGACCAC
>NZ_JACBXB010001082.1 GCF_013870575.1 Pseudonocardia pini | reverse complement strand
GGCCGGGTCCTCGTCGTCGACGACAGCGGCATGAACCGCAGGCTGCTCGCCGCCGCGCTGACCGAGCTCGGGCACGAGGTGGACACCGCGGAGAACGGCAGGCGAGCGCTGGAACGCCTCGCGGAGGACGGCGGCTTCGACGTCGTCCTGCTCGACCTCCTCATGCCGGTGCTCGACGGCTACTCCACGCTCGCCGAGATCAAGGCCGACCCCGCGCTCGAGCACCTGCCGGTGATCATGGTGTCCGCGGTGCAGGACCTGGAGAGCGTGGTGCGCTGCATCGAGCTCGGCGCCACGGACTACCTGCCCAAACCCTTCAGCGCGGCGATGCTGCGCGCCCGGCTGCGCTCCTCGCTGGCGGCCAAGCGGCTCCGCGACGTCGAGCGGGACAACCTGCGCCGCATGGAGGACATCCTGGCCGACGAGCCGGACCGGCTGGCGGCGGAACGGGACCGGGACGACGTCGTCGGGCGGATGGCGCGGCGGCTGAGCGACATGAGCCGGGAGGTCGCCGAGCGCGAGACCGCGCTGCGGGCCGAGATCATGGCGCTCCGCAGCCAGGTCGCGCGGGCCTCCGGGGAATGAGCGGGAGAGGGGACGGCCGGGTGAAGGGGCTGCCCGGCGCGAGCGTGCCCGAGACGAGCAGGCTGGGCGCCCGCGGCTCGCTCAAGCGCCTGCTGACCCTCGGCCTCGGCCTGGGCGGGGTGCTGCTGGCGGTGGTCCTGCTGGTCAGCCTGTTGGCCGAGCAGAGCATGCAGGACGCGAGCGACGCCGAAGCCCGGCGCTCGGAGTCGCTGCGGCTGGCCTACGAGCTGCGGCAGACCTCGGACGACCTGACCCGGATGGCCCGGTCCTACGTCGCCACCGGCGAGCCGCGCTACCTCGACTGGTTCCGCGAGATCCTCGCGATCCGGGCGGGCACCGCACCGCGCCCGGTGAACTACGACGGCATCTACTGGGACGTCGTCAGCGACACCGGGCAGCGGCCCACCCCCTTCGAGCCGCCCGCCGCCTTCGCCGCGCTCGCCGCGGGGGCCGGGTTCACCTCCGTCGAGCAGGGGCTGCTCGCCACCGCGCAGGCCCGCTCCGACGCCCTCGCCGGCATCGAGGAGCAGGCGTTCACCCTGGTCGCGGCCACCCCGCCGGACCGCGAGCGGGCCACGGCCGTCCTCTACGACGCGACCTACCTGCACGCCAAGGCCGAGATCATGGGGCCGATCGGGCAGGTGATCACGCTCGTCGACACCCGGACCGCGCAGGAGACCGGCGAGGCCGGGAGCCGTGCCCGGGGCTGGTCGGCGGCGGCGATCACCGTGGCCGTGCTGCTGCTGGCGGGGATGGCCGTGCTCGTCGCCTGGACCCGGCGGTCCGTGCTGCGCCCGGTCGGCGAGCTCGA
>NZ_JACBXB010001081.1 GCF_013870575.1 Pseudonocardia pini | reverse complement strand
CCCCCTCGGAGGCGGACACCGTCCGGAGCAGCGCCCGCGACCTCGTTCGGACCCACGACCTCGACGAGCGGACGCAGGACTCGCTCCGCGAGGTCGTGCAGCTGGTCGAGGCCGAGTGGTACGGCGAGGAGCCGCCGCCCGAGGGCGCGCTCCGCCGCCCGCTCGACGACGTCCTGGGTGCGGTCGCGGGATCGGGCAGGCGCGGGTGGGCCGCACGGCTGCTCCCCCGCTCCCTGCTCACCCAGGTCCGCGACCGGCGGGTCCCCACCGGCTGACCGCTTCGGTGCACCTCACCGAAAGCGGAGGGAGAGCACGCATACGTCGGAGCCGCGGCACAGGGCCGCGGCTCCGACGGTTGCTCGCGTCAGCTCACTCCTGCTCGAAGCGGCGGCGGAAGCGCTCCTCCATGCGGCCGGTGAACCGGTTGCGATCCGGCTCGGCCTGCTTGTCGCCGGCGGGGGCGGAGCCGCCCTTGCCGCCGGCACCACGGGAACTGATGGCCAGCATCGTCCCGCCGAGCATGGCCAGGAAGCCGACCACGCTCACGATGGGTACGGCTCCGACGAGATCACGCAGCGGGGCGACCGCCACCCCGACGACCAGCAGCACCAGACCCACCGCGAACAGCGCGATGCCCTGGAGCCGACGGCGGCGGCTCGGCTTGCGCAGCTTGGAGCCGCGCACGGTAGAGGCGAACTTGGGGTCCTCGGCGTAGAGAGCACGCTCGATCTGTTCGAGCATGTGCTGCTCGTGCTCGGAGAGGGGCATGACGTCCTCCGGCACAACGGTCACGGGATGTCCCCCCACCAGGGTGCCCTGCGGTGGCGGAACGAGCGCCCAGGGAGGGCCTCTGGTGATGAGGATACGAGGCAAAGGCCCAGCCCACTACCCAGAGGTCACATCCGGGTCGTACCGATCTTCCAACGGCCGTCCTGAATGTCTGAAAGGTGATCGACGTCACGCCTCGACGCGGGCGAGGACGTGCAGCCGGGCCGCGATCTCGCGCAGTGCGGGCACCCCGGCGGCCAGCTCCTCGAGCTCCGCGGCGCTGCGCACGGCGGCGGGACCGCCCTCGCGCACCGCGTTCGGCAGCCAGGCCTCCAGCACGCCGTCGCCCTGGACGAGCTCGACGCGCAGCCTGCCGGTGCCCTCCAGGAGCTCCCCGATGCCGGGGGCGTCGAGCCTGCGGCGGAGGACGTCGTCGGGCCCGTAACGGCCGTCCGGGTCGGTGAGCACGGCGCGGGCCTCGTCCAGCCGACCGGCGAGGACGTGCCAGAGCACGGCGGCGTGCCTGCTCTCGGCGAGCACGGAGACCGCGGCACCGGGGGCCGCGACGGCGGCCAACGCGGCCGCGGCGCGGGCCGGATCGTCGACCACCTCGAGCAGCCCGTGCCCG
>NZ_JACBXB010001080.1 GCF_013870575.1 Pseudonocardia pini | reverse complement strand
CCCTCGGGGGTCTCGATCCGGACGGGCTCGTAGCCGCGCGGCACCCAGTCCTGGGCGCGCAGCTCGTCGAGCATCGCGCCGCGGATCCGCTGGGCGGCGTAGCTCTCGAAGCGGACCTCGCGCTCCGGGTCGAAGCGCTCGACGGCGTCGATCAGGCCGAACATCCCGACCTGGACGAGATCGGCCGCGTCCACGTGGGTGGGCAGCCCGCTCGCGAGCTTCCCCGCGACGCCGCGCACGAGGGCCCGGTAGTGCACCACGAGCCGATCCCGCGCCGACACCGAACGGGTGCCGAGGTAGTCCGTCCAGAGACCCGAGGCGATGTCCGCAGCCGCGGCGGGCCCGACGTCGCCGGCGTCCGCGGCCTCAGGGAGCGGCGTGAGGTGATCCGCGCCGTGGACATCGGTGACGACGGGGTCCGGGACCGCGCGGATCGCGGGGCGGACGGTGAGGCCGCTCCCTGCCGAGTCGGGCTCCGGCACGGTGGCCCGACCGTTCGACGACGAGGCCTTCCCGATCGGGCGAACGAGTGCGGCTCCGGGCGTGTCGCCCCAGGAGACCGGGACGACGGTGCCGGTCTCGCGGACCTGGGTCACCGTGCCGAGGTTCGGACCGACGGGCGTGGCGGGCCGGTCGAGATCGCCCTCCTCGGTTCCGTCGAGGGTCACCCCCTCCCCTGCCGGGACGGCACGGAGTGACACCCTGCGTTCGGGCACCGGGGTGCCCGCCGGGCCCTCCAAGGCCCTGGCCAGGGCTCCGGCCAGCGCCGTCACCGCGGTGGCGGCCCGGCCCGTGACCTGCGAGGACGCGACGTCAGGAGCGTCATGCCCGGGGATGAGCCTGGTCATGGACCACCTTCAGTCGGTCAACGGTCACGTGCGTGTAGAGCTGAGTGGTTGACAGCGTAGCGTGACCAAGCAACTCCTGTACGTAACGAAGGTCCGCGCCGCCGTGCACGAGATGCGTCGCCGCGGCATGGCGGAAGCCGTGCGGTCCGATGTCCGGCGCACCCGGGATCGCCGCCATCGCGCGGTGCACGACGGTGCGTGCCACCCGCGGGTCGATGCGACCTCCGCGGAGGCCGAGGAACACCGCAGGCGGTGATCCGGCCCGGACGAGTGCGGGCCTGCCGGTCGCCCGCCATCGGTCGAGCGCGCGGGCGGCGGGCACCCCGAAGACCACGGTCCGCTCCTTGCCGCCCTTGCCGAGGACCCGGAGGGTGCGGGTGCTGTCGTCGACGTCGTCGAGGTCGAGTCCGCAGGCCTCGGCGACCCGGATCCCGGTGGCGTACAGGACCTCCAGCAGCGCGAGGTCCCGCAGCGCCTCGGGATCCTCCTGGGCGGCGCCGGACACCGCGGCGTCGAGGACGGCGGCGGCCTGGTCCGCCCGCACCACCT
>NZ_JACBXB010001079.1 GCF_013870575.1 Pseudonocardia pini | reverse complement strand
CCTGCCGCGCTCGCTGCGGCCGGTCCGCCGTGCGGTGCGCGAGTTCCTCCGAGCGGTCGGCGCCACCGAGGACGAGGTCGCCGATCTCGTGCTGGCGGCGGGCGAGGCCGCGGCCAACGTCGTCGAGCACGCCTACGGGCCCGCGGGCGGCGTGTTGGAGGTCCGGCTCGCGGAGGACGACGGCACGGTGTCGATCACCGTGCGGGACGAGGGGGACTGGCGGGAGGCCCGGGGTGCCAACCGCGGCCGCGGGCTCCCGCTGATGCACGGGCTGGTCGACGCGGTCCGGGTGGGCCGCGACCTCGGCGGCACCACGGTGCGGCTGACCAGGACACTGGCGGGGGAGCAGGGATGACCAGCGCGAACGTGCGTGTGCGGGAGGACGTGCCGGGGCAGGTGCTGGTGCACCTCGAGGGCGAGATCGACCTGGACAACGCGAGGACGGTCGAGCAGCAGCTCGCCGCGGCCGTCACGAACAAGGCGGTGTCCGTGTCGCTGGACTGCACCGAGGTGGAGTACCTCGACAGCGCGGGCCTGCGGGTGCTCTTCGCCCTGGCGGACCGGCTCGCCCTGCTGCAGGTTCGGCTCGAGATGACCGTGCCCGCGGGCTCGCCGATCCGCAAGGCGGTCGAGCTGTCCGGGCTGGGATCGGTCGTCGACCTCCACCGCTGACTCGGCCGGAAGGTCGCCGGGACCGGTCGGTTCGCCGCCGGGGGCCGATCGACCGGGTCACGACCGCCAGGACGGGTATCAGGAGACGTGGCCATCAACCGCAAGGCTCCGAACCGCCCCCCCGCCGCCCGGCGTGCCGACGCCGTCGCCCGGCTGCTCGACGAGCTGACCGAGCGCGGGGTCAACTACGACGAGGCCGCGGCGCCGCCGCACGCGGTGGAGGGCTGGCACCAGGACCGGCAGACGGTCCACCTCGGCGACGAGCCCGCGGGGGAGCCGCAGCCGGGCGGGCTGTTCGAGCGTGCGGTCGCCATGGTCGACAGCTACGAGTTCAGCGACCCGAGGATCCTGCAGGCCGCGTACCGAGCGACCGGTGGGCTCCTGGGGCGGGTGATGGTGCTGGAGGGCCGGTTCCTGGTCTTCCGGTTCCTGATGGGCGTGCGGATCACCGACCGGCTCGACGAGCGCGGCGCGGGCGCCAACGGCCCCGAGCAGCGGAAGGGCTGGAGCTACCAGACCCTCGAGGGGCACATCGAGGAGGGACGGCTGACCTACGAGGTCGCCAAGGAGCTGGACACCGGCCGCGTCGAGTTCCGGATCATCGCCTACTCGCGCAAGGCGCCGATCGCCAATCCCGTCTACCGGATCGGCTTCAGCGTGTTCGCGCGGCACACGCAGCTGCGGTTCTACCGCAACGCGCTGCGCAGGCTGCAGGTCCTGGTGCAGAG
>NZ_JACBXB010001078.1 GCF_013870575.1 Pseudonocardia pini | reverse complement strand
TGCCGAAGCCCAGCAGCTCGACGCGCTCACGATCAGCCCGTCGATACCCCACCGCTCGTCCGGCAGGGCGGCCCGCGCGGCCGGGTCGCCGACGTTGTGCAGCAGCAACTGGTACCCGCCCGCGCGCAGCACCCGCTCGACCCCGCCGATCGCCTCGGCGAAGAACCAGGCCGAGGGGAACCGGGCGAGCGCGGCCACGGCGTGCGGGGTGGCCGGTCGTCGGGGACGCTCTGCGGGCAGGTACGCGAGCTCGGCGACCGCCCGACGGATCCGTTCCCGGGTGTCCGCCGCGACGTAGGAGGTGCCGGTCAGGGAACGGGACACGGTCGACGGCGCCACCCCCGCCCGGCGTGCGACGTCTCGGATCGTGGCCTTCCGCTCCTCCATCGTCACCTCCTCGCCCCGCGTATGGAACAGTATGGAACAGGGTTGTGGAACAGGTCCACAACACGCCGTCCGGAGGAGGTCCCATGCCTGAGCCCGACGCCGCCTGGTGGCGCGGCGCCGTGATCTACCAGGTCTACGTCCGCAGCTTCGCGGACGGCGACGGCGACGGGGTCGGCGACATCGCCGGCCTCCGCAGCCGGCTGGACCATCTCGCCGACCTCGGGGTCGACGCGTTGTGGATCAACCCCTGGTACCCGTCCCCGCTGGCCGACGCGGGCTACGACGTGTCCGACTACCGGGCGATCGAGCCGCGGTTCGGCACGCTCGCCGACGCCGAGGCGCTGGTCCGCGAGGCGCACGAGCGCGGGCTGCGGGTGATCCTCGACATCGTCCCGAACCACACGTCGTCGCAGCACGCGTGGTTCCAGGAGGCCCTCGCGGCCGGCCCCGGGTCGAAGGCCCGCGAGCGGTACGTCTTCCGCGACAGCGGCGACACCCCGCCCAACGACTGGCAGGCCATGTTCGGCGGCCGCGCCTGGACCCGGGTGCCCGACGGCGAGTGGTACCTGCACCTGTTCGACCCCGAGCAGCCGGACCTGAACTGGGACAACCCCGAGGTCCGCGCGGACTTCGAGGAGACGCTGCGGTTCTGGTTCGACCGCGGCGTGGACGGGTTCCGGATCGACGTCGCGAACTCGTTGATCAAGGAGCAGGGCCTGCCGGACGTCGGCGGGCGCGGCCACCACGACCCGGGCCCGCACCCGCACTGGGACCGCGACGAGGTGCACGACGTCTACCGCTCCTGGCGCGCCCTCGCGGACACCTATGACCCGCCGCGGGTGTTCGTGGCCGAGGCCTGGGTGCCCGAGGCGGACCGCTTCGCCCGCTACCTGCGCACGGACGAGCTGCACACCGCGTTCAACTTCGACTTCCTGGAGGCCCCGTGGCGGGCACCGGCCCTGCGCGGGTCCGTGGAGCAGACGCTGCGCGAGCACGCGCTGGTCGGCGCGCCC
>NZ_JACBXB010000107.1 GCF_013870575.1 Pseudonocardia pini | reverse complement strand
CGACGCCCGGCCCGCACCCCACAGCCCGATCACCACGAGGCCTGCCACGACCAGCACCGGGACCGCGGCGAGCAACACCGTTCGACCGTGCCCACGCCAGTCCGCCACAACCCAGCCCCCCGCCCGGTGTCGACCTCTCAGCCTGACGAGGTCTCGGGATCCGGCGAGGTGTGAGAACTGCGTATGGACTTCTGACCCAGAGTGAGTGCTCGACTACCGGTGCGGCACGATCTTCTGGACGATCCGGTAGACGGCGTCCGTGACCAGGTGCACCGCCGCGCGGTGGGCCTCCTGGGGGCGGCCGATCGGGTCCGGGACCGCGAGGTCCTCGGGATCGAGCGGGACCAGGCCCCGTCTCCTCCGTGCCTGGTCCACCAGCTCGTGGGCGCGTTTCACCGGGTCCTCCGGCGGCAGCATCCGCTCGTCCACGGCGTCGGCGAGCGCCGCGAACTCCCGCAGCGCGAACGTCGTCCGCAGGCCTGCAGGCTCGCGCTCCACGACGGCGCTCCGATGCCGCACGGAGGCCCCGAGGACCAGGTCGGCGCGGCGGACCATCGCCGATCGGAGCTGCCGCGCACGGAACCGCCCGGCCACGATCCCGTCGAGCCCCCAGGGGCTCAGCTCGTCCCGGGTGTCGGGGTGCATCATCTCGCCGACCACCGCGTTCACCCCGGCGCTCGCGATCTCGAAACGCTGCGCCTCCCGGCCGCCGAGGCCACCGACGAGGAGGTGTCGGGCCATGATCTCGGCCGCGGGCGAGCGACAGATGTTGCCTGTGCACACGAACAGCAGATGGAAGCGTTCGGGCACGTCAGCGGGCTCGGCCTCCGGTCGGGCGTGACGAGCCATGTGGCCATTGTGACTGGACCGAACGGCAGAACGCGAGCGCGCGGCCCGACCTCACACGGCCCTCAGCGACGGCTGCGCGGCACCGGCCGAGGACGGTGCTCGCCCGCCGCGGGCTCGCGCGGCTCGGGGAACACCTCCGGCTCACGGGGGCGCCTCGGCCTCCTCACGACGCCGCCCACCCCGGGCCAGCAGACCGAAGGCGAGCGCGACGACGAGACCGAGGGCCAGCCAGCCCACGACCATCCATCCCCACCACGCCATGTGACACAGGCTACGAGCCCCTGACCAGCACCGACAGCCTTCGTTTCGGTGAGTGCACTACGACACTCGGTGAGGTGTTACGCCGACCGAAAGGCCTGCGACCCCAAAAGGGTTCGGGCCGGCCCGTTCACCGTCACCCGGCGCCTCAGAACGGCGGCGGCCCCGAGTCCGACGCAGGCCCGGGCGGGACCTCGCGCCGAGGCGCCGTGAAGGGCCGGTAGTCGAACGGCCTGCTGACACGGCGGTACCCCGTGGGGGCGACCCACGTCAACCGGCCGTCCGCGTGCGCGAGCACCCGCCAACCCGGCCGTTCCTTCAGCAGGTTGTGGTGCTTGCAGTGACCGGCGAGGTTCGGCTCGGAGGTGTGGCCGCCATCGGCCCAGCGATGTCGATGGTCGAGCTCGGAGTCGATGGCCCGCCGGGAGCAGGTGGGGAAGCGACAGACCTGGTCACGGGCGCGGACGAAGTCCGCCAACGCCTTCGGCGGCCGGTAGGTGGTGCGCCCGTGGTCCAGCAGGACCCCGGACAGCGGATCGGTGACCAACCGCCGCCACACGCCGTCCGCAGCGGCCTCGCGGGCGAGGTCGGCGGGGATGGGCCCGTAGCCGACGAGGTGGGCGGGCTCCTCCGACGCGCCGGTCAGCGTGTCCAGCCCCACCACCACCTGCACCAGCGTGCCCGACGCGGCCGGCCGGGCCGGGTCCTCCGCCTCCCCCTGCCGCAGGTCGGTGAGCGTGAGACGGCCGAGCAGGAGGTCGCCGACCAGGTCGGCCCGGCGCTGGTCGAGCGACCTGTCGTCCTCGAGGCTCTTCGCGAGACGGGTCAGCATGTGCCACACCGCCTCCGCGTCCGTCGCCGGCAACATCGCGCGCAGGACGGCCATGCCGTCCTCATCGGAGTAGACCTCGACCCGGCGCGCGGCGCGGGACTCCCGGTGACGCCGGTTGGCCCCCTCCGGATCGACCCGCAGCACCGCCTCTCGCACCGCCGCCCGCAGCTGCGCGGCGGTCTGCTCCGGCGCATCGGGCAGGACCAACGGCTCGACGGCGCGCGCCAGCTCGTCCGGGAGGCACAGCGTGCCGTCGTGCACCGCGCGGGCGCGGGCCTCGTCGATCCGCCCCTCCTCCCACGCACGCAGGACCCCGGGGAACAGCGACTCCAACCGCGCCGCCTCGTACAGCCTGCTCTTCGCGGTGAGCCGCGACAGCCCCAGCGCGCACCCCAGCTCGTCCGGCGCCCAGCGGGAGATCGGCAACGCCTCGTCCACCTGCGAGACCCCACGCTCGTCCCCCGGCCGACGCCGACGCAGCTCCGCGACCAACCGGGTCCGCCGCGCCGCGTGGACCCGCGCGAGCCGCTCCTCCTCCACGATCCGGTCCACCAGCTCCGCATCGGAGACCTCCGCGAAGGAGTCGCCGAGCTCCCGACCGACCTCGCGCCCCAGCTGGGCCAGGGCCGCGGAGAGCCCGCCCGCCGCGTCGACCGCCTCGAGCAGCGAGCCCATCTGGTCGTCGATCTGCACCCACGACGAGACGGCCGCCGGAGCGGCAGGCCTCTCGTCGAAGTCGAACATACGTTCTACCCTACCCGTCCGAGACGACCCGATCAAGCCCTATCGCGGCTGCTCAGAGGCTCTGCAGTGGCCGAAGTGGACAGGTCGCACCGGGGTCCGGGGTACTCCGTCACAGCCCCCGGAAGCCACCTCCGTCGTGTCGGCGGCGCAGTCCGGAGGAGCGGGAGCGCTACCGCGCAGGCACGAAGCGCCGCACGATCCGGTGGACGGCGTCCGTCACCAGCTCCACGGCCTCGCGGTGCGCGGACTGCGGGCGACCGATCGGGTCCGGCACGCGCAGGTCCTCGGGATCCATCGGCACGATGCCCCGCAGCATCCTGGCCTGGTCGACGAGCTCGGTGGCCCGCTTCACCGGGTCGTCCGCGGGCAGCATCCGCTCGTCGACGGCGTCGACCAACGCGGCGAACTCCCGCAGCGCGAACGTCGTCCGCAACCCGGCAGGCTCCCGCTCGACGATCGCGCTCCGGTGCCGCACGTTCGCCCCCAGCACGAGGTCGGCCCGGCGGACCATGGCGGACCGCAGCTGCCGAGCGCGGAACTCCCCCGCGACGAGCCCGTCCAGCCCCCACGGCGAGAGCTCGTCCCGCGTCTGCGGGTGCATCATCTCCCCCACGACCGCCCCGACCCCGGCGCTCGAGATCGGGAACCGGCTCGCCTCGCGGCCGCCGAGCGCCCCGATCAGGATGTGCCGGGCCATGATCTCCGCGACCGGCGACCGGCAGATGTTGCCGGTGCACACGAACAGCAGCCGGAAGGTCTCGCCCTCCGGTGGCACGCGGACATGGTGTGGCATCTGGTCCCCCGACCTGACGTGAATGGAGTACGTGCTCAGTTCGGCGTGCCCGCGAGCGCCTCGGTCGGGTGCGTGGCCACGTACTGCACCATCGTCCCGTCCCGGAAGGCCGCCCACAGCTGCGCGCCCGCCTCGTCGTCGAGATAGACGACGGACTGGGGGCCCTCGCGCCCCAGCCCCGCGACCGGGGCACTGGTGAACACGACCCCACCCGGTCGCAGACCGCGCATCTCCAGCGCCAGGTCCCGCAGGCCGCCGTTGGACAGGGTGTCGTCCACGCTGACGGTCTGGCTGGTGGCCTCGACGAGGTCGTACAGCCCGGCCGGGTTCGACATGGTCTCCCCCGCCTTCGACAGCAAGGCGCGCAAGGCGTTCTGCTGGCGCTTGGCCCGGTCCAGGTCACCGCCCGGCAGGTCGTAGCGCTGCCGGACGTAGGCCAGCGCCTGCGCCCCGTCGAGGTGGTTGAGGCCCTCGTGGAAGTCGACGCCGGCGTTGCTCGTCGCCGCCGCGACCCGCACGTCGATCCCGCCCACGGAGTCCACCATCTGCTGGAACCCCGCGAAGTCGATCACGCCGAAGTGGTCGACCCGCACGCCCGTCAGGTTCTCGACGGTCTGGATCAGCAGCGGCGCCCCGCCGAACGCGTAGGCCGCGTTGATCTTGTTCTTCCCGCGGCCGGGGATGTCCACCCAGCTGTCCCGCGGGATCGACGTCACCGCCGCGCTCTGCCCGTCCGCCGCCACCCGCGCGAGCATGACGACGTCCGACCGCTGCGACCCCGCGTCGACGCCGGCCGCGGCGTCCGTGCCCGTGGTGGGGGCCTCCGCCCGGCTGTCGGTGCCGATGAGGAGGAACGTCGTGGCGCTCGTCTCGGCCGGGCGGGTCTCCTCGGGGATGCCCGCGAACGCGCCCGGCACCCGGGAGACGTTGTTGCCGAGGTTCTCCGTGAGCGCGTAGATCCCGGCGGCCGCGAGCAGGAGCAGGGCCAGGACGGTGACGAGCACGCCGATCAGGACCTTCCGTGCCCGCGAGCGACGCTTCGTCGACTCCGTCCCCACCCGGAGGCTCGGATCATCCGAGCGGCTGTGAGGGGGCATCGGGTACTCCTGTGGTCGGGCAGCGGAACGCCGGCACGTCACGAGTGAGTCGTGTCCGTGCCGGCGCGTCGTTACGGCTGGTCAGCGACCGCGGGCGAAGAGGACCTCGGAGAAGGTCCGCACGATGATCTTCATGTCGAGCCACAGCGACCAGTGCTCGATGTAGTAGTTGTCGAACCGCGCCCGGTCCGCGATCGAGGTGTTGCCCCGCAGGCCCGAGACCTGCGCGAACCCCGTCAGCCCGGACTGCACACGGTGCCGGTGGGCGTAGCGGTCGAACTCCGCGGAGAACTGGTCCACTAAGTGCGGACGCGCGGCGAGACCAGGAACAGCGCGAGACCGCCCACCGCGACGTCGAACGCCCGCTCAGACAGCCGCGCCGACCCGTTCAGGTTCGGCGCACAGATCTGCATAAGGGGATTGAGCCGACGTGGTCGGCCGGTCTGGGTGTGGAACCGGTGTATCGGCGGGACCACCAGCAGGTCCCGCCCGCGAAGTTCCCGTCCGCGATCAACAGGCGCGGTGCGATCAGCTGCCCGCAGCAGCCGACCCGGGGACGTAGACCAACTGCCCCGAGAACGCACCCTCGGTCGCAGTCGCCGCAGCCGTCACAGTGACCGTGGCTGTCTTGACCGCGCCGGGCGCGATGTCCGCAGTCGCGTCGCCATCAGGTGCCGAGGCCGTCCACCCAGACGGGCCACTGATCGTCGTCGCCGCGACATCGAGGCGCACCGGGACCGTGCCGACATTCCGTAGGCGGAAGGTCAGGGTGCACGTCTCCGTCGCAGCGGCCTGCCCCTCGGTACGAGTCAGGACCGGCTTGAGGGTGAGTGTCGTGTAATCGGCGGAGACGCCGACCTGGCGACAGTCGAGGCCCTCGTTCTGTGTTCCGGACGCGGAGAGCGCGATCTTCGGCTCGGCAGGGGCGGGGACGGTCTTGATCGTGGCTGTGCCGGTCACACTGGTCGTCAGCAGGACGGCCGCGGTTGCCACGGACACAGCGCCGAAGCCGACTGCAGTAAGCGCACCGATGATCGCAATGCGTCGGGTGGTGGCGGCGGTGCGGGTCATCTGGCGTCCGTCCTGGAATTCGTTGTACTAGCGGAACAGTGGTGGAACAGGCTTTTGCGATGCCCCGCTCAGCGGGTTGCCGAGCGGAGCATCTCCATGCGCTTCGCCTAGTGGCGATGAAGTCGACGACCTCGCAGGGCCATCTCGATCGCCGAACCCGTGATGAGACGGGTAAGGCGCTCGAATCCTCGTCCGACCCTGTTACAGGTCAGCCCTTGGCGCCGCCGTTGGCCGGAGCGAGCGGCGAACCCGCGGTGGGGGTAGAGCCGCCGGACACCTGGAAGGTGCCCGTGACGGCGCCGCCCTGTGCTGTACCGGTGGCGGTCACGACGGCCTCGGCCTGCCCGGACTGGCCGGCCGGGATGGACTGGCCGACCGCGGTGCCGACGGCAGGAGCGATGGTCCAGCCCGCCGGGCCCTGCAGGTCGAACTTCGTGATCGTGAGCGGCTGGTCGCCGGTGTTGTTGAGCTTCGCCTTCAAAGTGCAGGTGCCACCCTGGCCGTTCTGGATGATCAGCTTCGGGTTGACCGTCACGGTCCCGGAGTCGGTCGAGACCTTGATGTCAGAGCAGTCCAGGTTGGTGCCCTTGCCGGAGCCGGTGACCTCGACGCTGCGGGCGATGGTCTCCGACGACACCGACGCG
Source organism: Pseudonocardia pini (assembly GCF_013870575.1). GTDB lineage: Bacteria > Actinomycetota > Actinomycetes > Mycobacteriales > Pseudonocardiaceae > Pseudonocardia > Pseudonocardia pini. The sequence goes on along the minus strand of NZ_JACBXB010000107.1, from coordinate 4,268 downwards.
TTGCCCTCAATCGTGGTGGTGAGCAGGATCGCGGCGAGTGCCGCGCCACCGGCGATACCGACACCGACAATGCCGCCGGTGATGGCCTTGGCGCGCTTGGTGGAGAAGATGCCCACAGTGGACCGTCCTTTAAGATGAGTGACCCCGGCTTTGGGGAAAAGCTCGCAGGGTGATCGGGGAGTTACGCAACGCTTGTCGCCGCTCGCATCCCCTGAGTTACTCAACGACTAAACAGATCCTCATAGTTGACGACGGCGACTGTTCGCACGCATGTGGTTGGCCGCCGAGCGGAGTAATCCACCTGGGCAGTCCACGGCGCCACGGAAATAGACGTACCGGGCCTGGCGCTGTGCGAACGCAATCCCACTCGCGGCTTGAACTGCACAGGGCCGGCGGGCGCATTCGAGCGGATGCTTAGTCCACTTCACGCCCCCCTGCTCACCGACTGACCGCGAACAGCACCACCCTCTCCGCCACTCCCTTCGGCACCATGTCCGGCCGCTCCGTTGCGTCGGTTAGGTGTGTCGCCGCTTCGGTGACGGCCGAGGTGAACACCACCTCCCCGCTGCGGCCTGCCCACACACTCGGCTGCCGACGTTCACCGGGTCGCCCATGATCGAGTACTGGCGGCGACGACGAGGCCGGTGTGGAGGCCTATGCCGGAGGAGATCTCGGGAAGGCCCTGTGCGGTCAGGATCTGGCTCAGCGCTTCGTCGACGCGGCAGCGGTCCGCCTCCGGGGTGCCGCCCGGGCGATCGTCCAGCACGACGTCCGGAGCGGTGCGACGTCGAGGGAGCCGGAGGACTCGGTTGCTGATGCCACCCGACCAGCCGGCCTTGCGCCCTACCGCCGTACCCGGACGTTCCTGCTCACCCCCACCGGCTTCACGTCCGCGCCGTCCTGATCCGCACCCGCCGCCGACAGCACCTGGCCCGCCCTCTCGACCATGTCGGTGGCGAAGCGTTCGCTGAACCCCGCGGCGAAGCCGAGGACGGCGAAGACGCCGAAGGCTGCGGGGGGTTGGGCGCCGGTCGCGCCCAGGAGGCCGCTGACCAGGCCGAACTGCACGATGGCGCCGAAGACGGCGCCCACCGCCGGACGGAGGGCGCCGAGCATGCGCAGTTGGCCGGAGGGGGCGGTGAAGTCCAGGCGGAGGGAGCCCTTCGAGATGCGCTGGAACACGCTGACGACGGCGCCGACCGCGCCGAACGCCGTCGAGCCCACCAGGGCGGAGGTGCTGACGATGTCCGACCACAGCCACGCGTTCAGCAGACCGACGCCGACGACGAGCGCGAGGGCGGCGCCGAGGCCGATGAGGGTGCCGCGGAAGTAGACGTACCGGGCCTGGCGCTGCACGAGCGCCATGACCCGCTCGCGGGCTCGCTCGATCGACTCGCGCATCGACGCGGTGGCGGCGGAGCGCTCGCGTGGCTCCATGGCGGAGAGGCGCTCGGCGACGGAGAGGACCGCGGTCATCGTGGAGTAGAGGACGTCGATCAGGCGCCTGCGGTCGTCGGCGAGGCCCGTCGCGGCGAACACCCGGCGGACGTGCTCGGTCATCTCGCTGCAGACCGCCTCGGCGGCCATCAGGTCGGGGTTCTCGGCGTCGAAGACGATGTGCAGGTCGTCCCCGCCGTCGCGCCCCGCGACCGCGGCCACTCCCCCGAGCTTGCGGGCGCTGATGAACCCGTTGCGGATGGAGCCCACGCACTCGGTGAAACGGCGCCGGAGCAGCACCTCCAGCAGCGTGGCCTCAGCGCGAACGGCAGGCTCGGTGTTCATGAGGGCGACGTGTCGCGCGCCGACGATCTGGCCGAAGGTGACCGTCTCCCCCTCGTTCAGCACGAACTCCCACATCCGGCTGAGCCGGACCGGCCCGTCCCAGCCGAGCTCAGCCGGGGTTCGACGCGTCATCGTCGGCGAGGGCCGCGGAGGCGGCGGGAGGGTCGTCGACGATGGGGGTGTCGATGGCGTACCCGACCGTCGGGGACTGCCATCCCCTCAGGTCGCCGGTCCCACCGATCCACCCCAGCGACGGGGACTCGTCCGCGCCGTGCGCACCGCTGTCGGGCTCGGCGGCAGGGCTCACCGGGTCCGTGCCATCTGCTTCAGCCATGAGGAGGGGAGTGCCGGCCGCCGGGACCTGATACCCGGGTCAGGCTCGGCCCTGCCCCCTGACTCCGACGACGGTCCCCGCCGTCATCCGCCCCTCCGTTCGGAGCGGACCGGATGACTACTTTCCGTAGTATTTTGCCTGGGCTTTGCCTAGTGTTACCCACGGTTACCCTTCCTCACTGAGACAACGGAGCGTGATTCGGCCTCACCGTGACTACTCCGTTCAGGCGTACACCCTGCGCCTCAACTCCACTACTACCGGTGGTAACACCCCTCTCTACCAGCCATTAAGGGACCAAAGTCCCTATCAGATCGTCCGTTTGCCGTAGTGACCCACGTCGCGTGCCGTAACGTACTTTCGGAGCGCAACGAGGTGAGCGCTGAGTGACCAAGCACGGTCACCTTCACTCGCCAGGAGATCGACCATGACCCGCTCGCTGGAGCCCACGGCCCTCAACGGACACCACCCGCAGTTCGTCCGGCAGACCACGATCCGCGCCGCTGCCGCCGCGACCCGGCAGCGCACCCGCACCCCGCGGGTCAGCGTGGTGCTGCCGACCCTCAACGAGGCGAAGAACCTCGAGTGGGTCCTCACCCGGATGCCCGCGGACCTCCACGAGGTCGTCCTGGTCGACGGGCGCAGCACGGACGACACCGTCGCCGAGGCGAAGCGGCTGCGGCCGGACGTGCGGGTCGTACTGCAGTCCGCGAAGGGCAAGGGCGCCGCGATGGCGCTCGGGTTCGCGAACGTCACCGGCGACATCGCCGTCGTGATCGACGCCGACGGGTCGATGGACCCCGCCGAGATCCCCGGCATGGTGGGGGCGCTGCTCTCGGGTGCCGACGTCGTCAAGGGGTCGCGGGCGGCGGCGGGCGGCGGATCGCTGGACCTCACCGCCCTGCGCCGCGCGGGCAACTGGGGTCTGACCTTCCTGGCCAACCGGATCTACCACCAGCACTGGCGCGAGCTCTGCTACGGCTACGCGGCCTTCTGGACCGACGTGCTGCCGCTGCTGGGGATCCAGGAGATCGTCGAGACCGCGGAGCAGACCCACGAGATGGTCTACGGCCACGGGTTCGAGATCGAGGCGATCCTGTTCTGCCGCGCCGCCCGCGCCAACCTGCGCGTGGCCGAGGTCTTCAGCTTCGAGCACGAGCGCCGCAACGGGGAGTCCAACCTGGCCACCTGGAGCGACGGCTGGCGCGTGCTGACCGCCGTCCGCAAGGAGCGGCGCTACCGCTTCGCCGACGCGATGGTCGCCCGGAACCGCCGCACCTACCCCGTCGTCCCCTTCGTGCACGGCTCGCAGGACGCGGCGTGAACGCCACGGGCACGGCCACGATCGTCATCCCCTGCTACACCGAGGACCGCTGGGCCTCCCTGACCGGGGCGATCGACTCGGCGCTCGGGCAGACGGTGCCGGTGCCGGTGATCGTCGTCGTGGACCACAACCCGGGCCTCGCCGCCCGGCTGCGCCGCGAGGTCTCCCGGGTCACGGTCCTGGAGAACCGGTACGCGCAGGGTGTCTCCGGCGGTCGGAACACCGGCGCGGAGGCGGCGACCACCGAGTACGTCGCGTTCCTCGACGACGACTCCACCGCCGACGACGCCTGGGTCGAGCGGCTCGTGGCGGGCCTGGAGCGCGAGCCCGGCGCCGCGGGTGCGGGCGGGGCGATCGTCCCGACCTGGACCGTCGGCGAGCCCGGGTGGTTCCCCGAGGAGTTCGGCTGGGCCGTCGGGATGACCCCGAAGGACCGCCCGCTGACCCGCGTGCGCAACGTGTGGGGCGGTAACATGATGGTCCGCCGCAGCACCTTCCTCGCGGTCGGCGGCTTCTCGGGCGACTTCGGCAAGGTCGGGGACGTCCCGGAGCCGGAGGACACCGAGCTCTGCCTGCGGATGAACAACGAGCTGGGGCTCGACCTCGGCTGGGTCTTCGTGCCGGCGGCGATCGTCCACCACGGCGTGTCCGCCCACCGCTCCACCTTCGCCTTCTTCCTGGAGCGCTGCTTCTTCGAGGGCGCGGGCAAGGCGGCGCTGGCGAGCAGGCCGGACCAGCCCTCGCACGTGCTCGGGGCGGAGGGCGACTTCGTGCGCCACGCCCTCACCGGCGGCGTGCGACGCAGCGTCACCGCGGGTCAGTGGTCCCGCG
>NZ_JACBXB010001077.1 GCF_013870575.1 Pseudonocardia pini | reverse complement strand
ACATCGAGGCGGACCTGCGCAGCGCACCGCACCGGCTCTGCCCCTTCTACGACCGCCGGTGGGAGCTGCTGCACGGGCTGCCGGTCGTGTCGGCCGCCAACCCGTCGCCCGCGTTCGGGTTCGCCTTCTACCCCACCGCGGACGACCGCTGGGTCATGCCGCTCAACGGCTACCCGAAGCTCAAGGTCGCGGCCCAGCGGCTCCTGGACTGCGCGGACACCCCGGAGGCGGTCGCCAGGGCGGTCCGCGGGTGGCCCGGGGCCGATCTGGAGGAGGCGGGCGCCGCCGCGGGCGTGGTGATGCCGCTGGTCCGGAGCCCGCTGGAGTGGTTGGCCACCGAGCAGCACGCGGCGCTGGCGGACACCCCGCTCGTCGAGATCACCAGGATCGGGGACAGCGAGCCCGAGCCGCTGCCCCCCGGCGACCTGCCGCTCTCCGGGATCCGGGCGCTGGGGATGGGGCACGTGATCGCGGGCGCGGGCACCGGGCGGGCGCTGGCGCTGCACGGTGCGGACGTGCTGAACCTCTGGCGCCCCACCGAGTTCGAGCACGACACGACCTACGTGACCGCGAACGTCGGAGTCCGGTCGGCGACGGTCCACCCCGGCCGCGGGGAGGGTCCGCGGATCGTGCGGGAGCTCCTCGCGGGCGCGGACGTGTTCTACGCCAACCGCAGGCCCGGGTACCTGGCCTCGATCGGGCTCTCCCCAGAGGAGGCCGCGGCGGCGCGGCCGGGGATCGTGCACGCCACGAACTCCCTGAACGGGGAACGCGGGCCGTGGCGGGACCGGGTCGGGTTCGACCAGACCGCGGGTGCGCTCACCGGGATGGCCGACCTGGAGGGCGCGGGCGGCGAGCCCCGGCTCTCCCCGATCCTCGTGGTCAACGACTACATCGTGTCCTGGCTGACGGCGGCGGGTGTCGTCGCTGCGCTGCGCAGGCGGGCCGAGGAGGGCGGGAGCTGGACGGTCCACGTGTCGCTGACCAGGGTGGCGCTGTGGATCCTGGGCCTGGGCGTGCTCGACCTGGGGTACGCGAAGGAGGTCGCGGGCACGGGCGGCGAGCACGCCTACCTCGATCCCGAGACCTTCACCGCGGACACCCCGCTGGGCCGCTACCAGGGCGTGACGGACCAGGTGCGGATGTCCGCGACCCCCGGCCACTACCGCCACATCCTCGTCCCGAGGGGCAGCGGCACCCCGACCTGGGAGTGAGTCTCAGAAGCGGCGGTCGTTGTCCCAGAGGCCCTCGCCGGTCCACGGGTCCCGGTTCTCCTCGTAGCGCTCCAGCGTGGGGCCGGGGAGCGGGCCCTCGGCGGGGGCCTCCGCGGTGCCGTCCTGGAAGGACCGCTCCTCGATCTCCTCCGGGTCCGCGGCGCGGTGGCGGCCGGCCTCCAGGCCACGCTGG
>NZ_JACBXB010001076.1 GCF_013870575.1 Pseudonocardia pini | reverse complement strand
CGTCCGCCGCTGCCCGCAGCCGTCGGCTCGGCCGGCTTGGTCCGCTCGCTCGGCTCAGACGGCGGCCGTGGTCGGCTGCAGCACGGCCTCGACGAGCGCGCCGGACCGCAGGTGGGTCCCCTTCTGGTACTCGGGGTCCCGGACCATCTCGGAGAACGCCCGCCTGCTCGGGTAGCGCACGAGGAGCACCGCGTCCCACTCCTGCCCCGGCTCGGCCACGACCGGGGCGCCGCCGTAGCCGTAGTAGACGACCTCCGCCCCGAACGGAGCGGAGGTGCGCCGGAAGTGGGCGATGTACTCGTCATAGCGCTCCCGGCCGCCGTCGGCGAAGCGGAGCAGGTTGAGCATCGTGACCGGTTCGTCCGCCGCCTGCGCGAGGAACGCCTTCAGGTCGGGCCCCGTGGGATCGATCGCCATCGTCGCAGTGTGCAGGACGGCCCGGTCAGGCGGTGCCGACCGGCCGGGCGGCCCACCACGCCGACCAGCCCGCGTCGAGGGCCGCGTAGGCCTCCTCGGTGAGCCCGTAGGTGGTCAGCGTGGCCATCGTGGAGCCCTTCGGCGCCCGCTCCGACGGCGGTATCCCGGCGACGACGAGCAGCCCGTCGCCCCACGGGTCGACCGTGAGCCCGAGCTGGTGGGTCGAGCGGAACCAGACCCGACCGGACACGTCCTCGCCGCGCAGCGTCGTGGTGTACCGCTCGCCCGGGCCCGCGGTCACCGCGTCGAGCCCGAGTGCGCCGACGACCTCGGCGGTCGTCAGGTCGTCCCGCGAGTAGAAGAGGGTGCGCCGGGGGTCGGCGGGGTGCCGGTCCAGGGCGAAGGCCAGCTGGTGGAGGAAGGAGACCCAGCCCTCGGTGATGTCCTGGTAGTAGGCGTCCCACTCCGGGTCGCCGCCGAGCGGGGCCCGGGTGAGCACGATCCGGGCTCCGGTGCCCTCGGGCAGCACGTCGAACCGGTCGCCGCCGCCGATCACGAGCGTCCGGCCGGGCACCTCCTCGACGACGTCGGTGAAGAAGATCGTGTCGATCTCCGCGCCCAGCTCGTCGTACTGCCACCCGTGCCACTGGTGGACGAGGTCGCGGTCGCGCAGGGCCGCCCACGCCCGGTCGGGCGGAGCGGACACGGTCACCTCGATGCGCGGCGTCGGTTCGGTCATGACGGTTCTCCTGTCCCCTCGGTCCCCGGTCCCGGGGACGGTGTGCCTGCCGCGGCGGGATGTCCGCCCACGACCACGCGGTACCGACGCCCGGTCGGCGCGTCGAACCGTTCGGCGAGTGTCCGCAGCGCCTCCGTCAGCTCGTCGGTGAAGCGGTGCACGTCGGCGGGCTGGGCGAACCCGAGCTCGGCCTCGACGGTGAAGGTGAGCAGGCGCGTGCCCGACGCCTCCGCGCCCGCCTGCATCCGGGC
>NZ_JACBXB010001075.1 GCF_013870575.1 Pseudonocardia pini | reverse complement strand
GCCCGTCGGGTCGCGTCCCGCACGACGCCGCCCATCCGCCGCAGCTCGACGACGTCGGCGTCCGGGTCGGCGAGGGTCACGTCGACCTCGGTGCGCAGCACGGCCAGCGGGGTCCGCAGCTCGTGGCTCGCGTTCGCCACGAACCGACGCTGCAGGGCGAAGGCCCCTTCGAGGCGGTCCAGCATCCCGTCGAACGTGCCCGCCAGCTCGGCCAGCTCGCCGCGGGCGCCACGCAGCCCGAGGCGCTGGTCCAGCGACTCCGCGGAGAGCCGGCGCGCGGTCGCCGTGACCTCGTGCAACGGCGCCAGCACCCGCCCGACGAGCACCCACGACACCAGCCCCGAGGCCACCACCAGCAGCGGGAACGCGATCAGCCCCGCCCGCAGCAGCTCGGCGCGGGCGGCGTGCCGGACGGCCGTGGTGACCTGCTCGGCCGGCACGTCCAGGTCCCCCACCCGCACCAACGTGCCCGGCGGGAGCGTGGGCACCGACGCCGCGACCCCGCCGACCAGCAGCCAGCCCAGCCAGAGCAGCAACGCGCTGACCAGGACGACCAGCCCGGTCCCGAGGAGGGTCAGCTGCCACCGCAGCGAGAGCCTGCGCACTAGGCCGGGTCCCTCGATCCGGCGCCGCCGGGCCCGGTGACCCACGTCGTTCCCGGCAGGGCAGCCGGGCCGGCCTCGTACCGGGTCGTCCTCGGGTGGTCCGGCGACGCCGCCGGGGGCGGGATGGGAGACACGGCCTAGCCCGCGGCAGGCACCCGGTAGCCCGCACCGACCACGGTCTCGATCACCCCGGGCTCGCCGAGCTTCTTGCGCAGGGTCATCACCGTGACCCGGACGGTGGTGGTGAAGGGGTCCGCGTTCTCGTCCCAGACCCGCTCGAGCAGCTCCTCGCTGGACACGACCGCGCCCCGGGCGCCCATCAGCACCTCGAGCACGCCGAACTCCTTGCGCGTCAGCTCGACCGGCGCCTCCGCGCGTCGGACGGTCCGCTTGGCCGGGTCGAGCGCCACGTCCCCGGCCACGAGCAGGGGCGGCACCGCGGGCGACGCGCGCCTGCCCAGGGCGCGCACCCGGGCGACCAGCTCGGGGAAGTCGAAGGGCTTGGCGAGGTAGTCGTCCGCGCCGCGCGACAGCCCGTCCACCTTGTCCGCCAGCGCCCCGCTCGCGGTGAGCATGATGACCCGGGTCGAGGCCTCCGAGGCCACGATCTCGGCGCACAGCGCGTCCCCGGACATCCCGGGCAGGTCGCGGTCCAGGACCACCACGTCGTAGCGGGTGATCGAGGACTTCTCGTGCCCGCTCAGCCCGTCGAGTGCCACGTCGACCGCCATCCCCTCGCGCCGCAACCCGCGCGCGACGGCCTCGGCCAGCGGCTCGGAGTCCTCGACGACCAGGACCCGCATCA
>NZ_JACBXB010001074.1 GCF_013870575.1 Pseudonocardia pini | reverse complement strand
TCTCCGGCGGTGCGGGTGTGGTGGAGTCGGACCGCGCAGGCGGCACCGCGGAGGTGACCGCGTGAGCGTGCGGGTCGTGATCGCGGACGACCATCCCGTCGTCCGCGACGGCCTCTCGGCGCTGCTGGGCTCCCGTACCGGGATCGACGTCGTCGGCACCGCGTCCGGCGGCCGGGAGGCGGTGCGGGCCGCCGTCGTCGAGAAGCCGGACGTGCTGGTCCTGGACCTGCAGATGCCCGATCTCGACGGCGTCGCCGCGGCCCGCGAGATCGCCCGCGCGGCGCCGGACGTGGCCGTCCTGGTCCTCACCATGTTCGACGACGACGACTCGGTCCTCGCCGCGATGCGCGCGGGGGCGCGGGGCTACCTGCTGAAGGGCGCGGGGCAGGACGAGATCGTGCGGGCCATCGAGGCCGTCGCGGCGGGCGAGGCGATCTTCGGCCCCGGCGTGGCGCGCCGGGTGCTGTCCCTGGCGAGCTCCCCCGCCGCCCCGGCCGTCCCCTTCCCCGACCTCACCCCCCGGGAGCGGCAGGTGCTGGAGGCGCTCACCGAGGGCCTGACCACGGCCGCGATCGGCACCCGACTCGGGCTCGCCCCGAAGACCGTCACCAACCACGTCTCGGCGGTGTTCGGGAAGCTGCAGGTGCAGAGCCGCGCCGAGGCCGTCGAGCGGGCCAGGCGGGCCGGGCTCTAGTCGTCCCGCACCGCAAGGCCCGCAGCGTCTGTCGGCGGATCCAGGTTCACGTGAGGCCGGGCAGCCCGTCCGACGCTCGTACCGGGTGTACTCGCCGGACCGGCGACGCCGCCTGCGTGGGCCTGGGCCGTCGAGAGGCGTGGCGGGGTCGCGGTGCGGGCACTACGCGACGGGAGTGCCCTGGTGGTAGAGCACCTGCCAGTCCCCCGGGCCCCGCCGCCAGATCGTCGACCGGCGGGTCGTCCGTTCCCCCTGCCGCAGGAGATAGGTGAGCAGATAGGTCCCGGGCCCCAGCTCCCGGCAGGCGAAGTCGCCCGTCTCCCACTCGTCCGGCTCGTCGGCGGCGTACCGCTCGCCGAGCGCCGCCAGCACGTGCTCCCGCGAGTACACCCGCCCCGAGGCACCGACCTCCCAGAAGTCCGGCGCCATCAGCCGCTCCGGCTCGCGGTCGCGGTGGAACAGCGGCTCGCGCTCCCGCAGCTCCACCAGCACGCCCTGCACCGCGGGACCGGTCCTCGGGTTCACACCGGCAGCGTAGGCCGCACGGCGGGCAGCACCTCTCGCTCGACGAGCCGCAGGCTCTCCCACGCGACCTCCGGCCGGATCCCACCCTCCAGCGGCGTGAGCCGGAACCGGCCCTCCGGACCGATGCGGTGCAGCAGGTCCACGCACTCCGGCGGGGTCAGCACGGCGGCCGCACCGGAGGCCAGCAGCTCGT
>NZ_JACBXB010001073.1 GCF_013870575.1 Pseudonocardia pini | reverse complement strand
ACCCTGCTGACCCGCCTCGCCGACGCCCGGCTCTACCTCTGCACCGGTGCCCGCCGGGATCCCGGGCCTGCGCGTCGACGCGGCAGGCACCCGTCGGTCGCCCTGCTCCAGCAGGGACCCGACGGTGAACGCGGGGGTGCCCGTCACCAGCTCGAACGCCACGGCGGCGAACGCGAAGAGGTCGGTGCGGTGGCTCGCGACGGGCCCGGCGAGCTGTTCGGGCGCGAGGTAGACCGGTGCCCCGACGCCCGCGGTGCCGGTGTCCAGCGTCCCGATCGTGTGGTCCCGGGTGTCCGCGGCGAGGCCTGCGAGCGGGTCGACGCGAAGCGACCCCCGACCCGCGGCGTCGAGCACGATCGCGGCGGGGGTCAGGTCGCCGTGCAGGATCCCCTTGTCGTGCAACCGGTCCAGGGCGGTCGCCACCGGACGCAACGCCGTGACCGCGGCCGGTCCCCGGCCGCCGTCGGTGGCCAGGACGAGATCGAGCGGACGGCCGTCGACGGGTGGGGTCCGTTCCGACCGCGGCGGCGGCCAGGGGGACCTGGTCGGTCACCGTGAGGAGGAACAGGCTCAGGAACCCGAGCCAGGTGAGCGTGCCGCCGACCAGGCCCACCACCCGTCGGGTGGCGACGGCGACCCGCGCCACCACCAGGATGCCGAGTGGCAGCGTCAGCAACGCCAGGTAGACCAGCCAGAGCACGGCGGACTGCGCGCCCGGAGCCGCCGCGACCTTCTCGGCGACGGTCGTCGGGTCGTCCACCGTGGAGTACGGGAGGACGGCGCGGAGGACGGCGATGGAGAGCGGCCCGATCGCCGCCACCCCGATCAGGACGGCACCACCCCTCCGGGTGCCGGTCCCCGCGACGGCGGCCGTCACCGGGTCCGCCGGAAGGCCGGGACGAGCAGTAGCCCGCCCACCACGGTCAGCGCGACGACGACGCCCGCCGCCGCCACGGCGGGCAGGGGGACGTCCGGCAGCACGAACGCCGGGACCGCCGTGGCCGCGGAGGCGGTCCGGAGCAGCAGCAGGCCGGTGAGCAGCCCACGCCGCGGCCGCCGCCACGCCAGGAGGACGAGGACCAGGGACGCCAGCCCGAGGGCGGCGGAGGCGAACGCGATCCCCATCGGCGGGGTCCGGCCGTCGGTGAGCAGTGGGGTGGCGAGGTCGGCGAGGGACACCAGGCCGAGCAGCCCGAGTCCGATGCGGACAGTGGTCGGTACCGGGGTGGTCGGTACCGGGGTGGTCGGTGAGGTGGTGAGCGTTGTCATGGGAGGAGCGTGTGGCCGACGACCACCCCCGCGGCAGGGCCGCGACTCCCGGGTGGGCCGGGAGATCGCCCGGCCGGACCCGGGTACGGACCCGGGACAGGAGACCCCCGCGTCGGCCACACTCCGTGCATGCCGCGCTCGACCG
>NZ_JACBXB010001072.1 GCF_013870575.1 Pseudonocardia pini | reverse complement strand
GCTACACCCGCGACTTCCCCGTGGAGCCCGCCCGCGCCGCGGCGCACGGCGTCGAGGATCCCCTCGCGCTCCGACATCTCCACCACGACCCTGCGCTGCGGCACGCCGAAGGCCGCGAGCTGCTGGTCCAGGGAGCGGCGCCGGGCCGATCCGCCGGGGGTGCACACGAAGGGCAGCCCGCCGAGCTCCGCCAGCCCGACGCTGTCTCGCGGCTCGTCCGGCGAGGTGATGAGCACGATGTCCTCGTCGCCCAGCCACTCCACGTCGAGGCCCGCGGCGTCGTCGGGATCGAGGTAGCTGGCCAGGCCGACGTCGCTCTCCCCGCTGCGCACCGCCGCCACCACCTCGTCGACGTCCATCGACCGCACCCGGATCACCGTGTCCGGGCGGCTCTCCCGGAAGGTGACCACCACGTCGGGCAGGACGTTGCCCGCGACGGCGGTCGTGGAGGCGACCGCCACCGTGCGGGCGGTCTCGGCGAACAGGGTGTCGAGGTCCCGCTGGGCCTCCCGGGCGCGGGCGAGGACGTCTCGCGCGAGGCCGATGGCGATGTGCCCGGCGGGCGTGGGCTCCAGTCCCCGGCCGACGCGGGTGAACAGCTGTGCCCCGAACTGGCGCTCCAGGCCGCGCAGGTGCCCGGTCACCACCGGCTGGGACACGTGCAGCCGCCGCGCGGCCGCGGTCACCGACCTCTCGTCGACGACCAGCAGCAGCACCTCGAGCTTGTACAGCGACATGCGGTTGTCCATCGACGTGAATGGTAGTCGCCGCGGATGACGGGCAGATGACGCCGGCCCCTTTCCGAGCCGTTCCGCGGTCACCGTTGTTAACAATTCGTACCCATCCTCGTAGTGGGTACTCCCTATGGTCCGGAGATGGACACGATGGTCTCCCTCTACAAGCTCTCGGTGTTCTGCCAGGTGGTCGAGCACGGCACCATCACCCGTGCCGCCCAGGAGCTCGGCCTCACCCAGCCGGTCGTGTCCGAGCACGTGCGGATGCTCGAGCGCAGGCTCGAGTCGCTGCTGTTCGAGCGGCGCGGGCGCAGGCTCGAGCTGACCGAGAGCGGGCGGGTCACCTACGAGTGGGCGCGCGACGTGGTGCGGCGCACGCGCGAGGCGGAGGTCCTGCTCCGCGACCTCGCGGACAACAAGGCCTCCACGATCCGGGTGGCCTCCTGCACGGCGAGCGCCGCGGCCCTGCTGCCGGACATCGTCCTGGCCTTCCAGCACAGCCACCCCCGCGCCGTCGTGGCGCTCAACCACCTCGCGTCCGACGCCGCGGTCGCCTCCGTGCGGGCGGGTCAGTGCGACTTCGGGCTGGTCAGCTACGCCGACGAGTGTCTGGGCGAGAACCGGGACGACGAGATCGCCGTCGAGTGGGTGCACCGCGAGCGGCTCGTGGCGGTGTGCGCGCCGAGTCGTCGGGAGGCGGGCAG
>NZ_JACBXB010001071.1 GCF_013870575.1 Pseudonocardia pini | reverse complement strand
CGAGCTGCGCCCGGTCGTCGTCGACGGCACGCCCGCCTGCGCGGCGGAGACCGAGGCCGTGCTGGTGCTCGGCGGGGACGGCACGCTGCTGCGCGCGGCCGACCTGGCGCGGCCTGCGAAGGTGCCGCTGCTGGGGGTGAACCTCGGGCGCGTCGGGTTCCTGGCCGAGGCGGAGCAGGAGTCGCTCGGCGAGGCGCTCGACGCGATCGTCGCCGGGAAGTACCAGGTCGAGGAGCGGATGACGGTCGACGCCGTGGTCCGCCACGAGGGGCGCGTCGTGGCCCGGACGTGGGCGCTCAACGAGGCGTGCGTGGAGAAGGGCTCCCGCGAGCGGATCCTCGAGGTGCTCCTCGAGATCGACGGCCGCCCGGTGTCCGGCTTCGGCTGCGACGGCGTGATCTGCTCGACCCCCACGGGCTCCACCGCCTACGCCTTCTCCGCGGGCGGCCCGCTGGTCTGGCCGCAGGTGGAGGCGATGCTGGTCGTGCCGTCGAACGCGCACGCGCTGTTCGCGCGGCCCATGGTCGTGGCGCCCACCAGCACGATCGCCATCGACGTCGACGCCACGGGTCCGCCCGCCGTCCTCGACTGCGACGGCCGCCGGGTCGTCTCCGTGGCACCGGGCGCCCGGGTGGAGATCACCCGGGGGGCCGAGCCGGTGCGGATGATGCGGCTCGACGGGCAGCCGTTCGCCGACCGGCTCGTCCGGAAGTTCGACCTGCCGGTCCGGGGCTGGCGCGGGGCGCCCGACGGGGGCTGACCGCCCGCAGCGGTCGAACGCCCGTTCGTCCACAGGTCGGCGCGGCGCGGTGTGGATCTGTCGGACGGGCGCCGTATCGTGCGGCCCATGCTGGCCGAGATGCGCATCCAGGGCCTCGGCGTGATCGACGACGCCACGCTGGAGCTGGATCCGGGCCTCACCGTGCTCACGGGCGAGACCGGTGCGGGCAAGACGATGGTGGTCACCGGCCTGTCGCTGCTGGGCGGCGGGCGGGCCGAGACGTCGCGGGTGTCCGCGCAGCGGGCCGTGGTGGAGGGCAGGTTCTCCGAGGTCGGAGCGGCTGCGCTGGAGCTCGCCGAGGAGGTCGGCGCCGAGGCGGACGAGGACGGCACGCTCATCGCCGTCCGCACCGTGTCCGGGGACGGGCGCTCCCGGGCCCATCTCGGCGGGCGGTCCGTGCCCGTCGGTGTGCTGGGCAGGCTCGCCGAGGCCTCCCTGGCCGTCCACGGCCAGAACGACCAACTCCGACTGCTCCGCACGGCCGATCAGCGGGCCCTGTTGGACCGGTTCGCGGGGGACGCCGTGGGCAAGCCCCTCGCCGCCTACCGCGAGACCAGGGCGGAGTGGCAGTCCGTGTCCACCGAGCTCGTCGAGCGGCGGGACGGGGCGCGCAGGCTCGCGCAGGAGGCGGACCTGCTCCGCCACGGGCTGGCGGAG
>NZ_JACBXB010001070.1 GCF_013870575.1 Pseudonocardia pini | reverse complement strand
GTCTCGGGCACGGCGCAGCGCCCGTCGGACGGCCGAGTCCGCCGGGGCGGGCTCGGCGGGCGGGGTGGGGACGGGCGAGGGGAGCGACTCGGCCATGTCCCTACAGTAGGTCGGCCTCGCGCCGGGGGCGAACGGCGAGATCGTCACAGGTGGCCGCGGGAATACGGTCGCGAGGAGTCTGCTGAAGGACCACGGCCTTCTGCGCGCCGCCCGCACTGCGTTGTCGGCCTCGGGCGCACACCACCCGGACGCCGCTCGCGACGGCCGAGGCCTCCTGGTGTCCGGCACCGCGAGTCCGCTGCCCAGCTCGGCGGATTCAGGTTCTCGCAGGTCAGGCAGCCGGCTCGTACCGGCCGTACTCGCCGGACCGGCAACGCCGCCCGCGTGGGCCTGGGCCGTCGGGACATGTGGCGGGCTCGCGGTGCGGGACATTACGTCCAGTAGAGAACGCGGCAGGAGGGGACGCGGTCGGCCAGGGTGTCGGTGAACCAGGTGCGGAGCTCGGTCATGGTCTCGGGCGGGTAGACGAACTTGGTGGCGCCGAACCTCCCGCGCTTGCGGGTGCGCAGCTCCTCGTCCATCTCCAACCGGGTGCGCGGGTACCAGCCCAGCAGCACCTCCTTGCTGCCCGGCGTGAACCGGTGCGTGATCAGCTCCGCGGTCAGGTCCAGGTCCGGGATCCCGTCGACGGCGGCGGCGACCGCGTCGAGCAGGGCGCCGTACTCCGTGCGCCAGTCCGGCACGGTCATGATCGGGGCGATCGTCAGCCCGACCGGGTAGCCCGCCAGCGCGAGGGTGCGCAGTGCGGCGAGCCGGTCGGACACGCGACCGGTCCCGCCCTCGAACCGACCGCTGACGGCGGGCGCGTTCACGCTGAACCGGACCCGGGTCCGACCGGCGTGCGGGAGGTCGACGAAGGAGCCCACGTCCGCGAACTTCGTGGTCCAGCGCAGCTGCACCGGCGCCTCCCACTCGCCGAAGTGCTCCGTCGCCCGACGCCAGCTCCCGGTGAGGTGCTCCAGGGCGAGCGGATCGGTGTAGCAGGAGGCCTCGAACGTGGTGCCCTCCTCCCGACGGGCGGCCCGCCTGCTCGTGATCGTGCCGCGGCCCTCGTAGCCGGCCAGGTTGTCGAGGATCTCGTCGAGGTCGGCGTAGACCCGGGTCACGGGCGGACCGGAGAGCGAGCCCGCGAGGTAGCAGTACTGGCAGTGCGCCGGGCAGCCCTCCGCCAGGTCGACGCGCCAGTCGGCGCTGGGCGCGATGGGCTGCAGCGTCCGCCGCGACGGCGGGCTCACCACGACGGCCATCGTGGACTTCGCCCGGGCGTAGGTCTCCCGGTCGGTCTCGCCGCGGACGCCGGTCAGCCGGTTGCCGCGCAGCCGTTCGACCTCCAGGCCCAGCGCCTCGACGCGGGCCATGATCCGCAGGCCGTGCGGAT
>NZ_JACBXB010001069.1 GCF_013870575.1 Pseudonocardia pini | reverse complement strand
CGAGCCCGCCGCGCTGGCCGAGATCCTGGACCTCCCGCTCGCCTCCGACGTCGTCCGGGGCGAGGTCGTGGGAGACGGCGTGGCCGTCGCGTGGGCGGACCTGCCCGAGGTGGTGGTGGCCTGCCGCACAACGGGCCTGCCCCTCCCACCCGGTGAGCTCCGCCTCCACGAGGTGCTGGAGGTCGACCTGACCCGCCCCGAGAAGGGCCGCCGCAGCGTCCCGACCTGGGTCGATGCCGTCGGACGGGTGCACGCGGACGATCCGGTCCGGGCCCTGCTGGGCCTCCCCGGTGCGCCGGGTGGCCCGGAGTGAGGGTCGACCGATCGTGCTAGGAAGAAGTACGTGACAGACCGAGCCGCCGCCCGCCCTGACGTCCGGGGCCGCGTCGCCATCCTCTCGGTGCACACCTCGCCGCTCGAGCAGCCCGGGACCGGGGACGCAGGCGGCATGAACGTCTACATCGCCGAGACCGCCACCCGGATGGCGAGGCGCGGCGTGCCCGTCGAGATCTTCACCCGGGCCACCTCGTCGGAGCAGCCGCCGGTCGCCGAGCTGGCCCCCGGCGTGCTGGTCCGACACATCGCCGCGGGCCCCTTCGAGGGTCTCGGCAAGAACGACCTGCCCGGCCAGCTCTGTGCGTTCACCGCGGGCGTGCTGCGGACCGAGGCCCGGCACGAGCCGGGCTGGTACGGCGTCGTGCACTCGCACTACTGGCTCTCCGGCCAGGTCGGCTGGCTCGCCCGGGACCGCTGGGGCGTGCCGCTGGTGCACACCGCGCACACCCTCGCCCGGGTCAAGAACGCCGCCCTCGCCGAGGGGGACGAGCCGGAGCCGATGGTGCGGGTGATCGGTGAGGACCAGGTCGTCGCCGAGGCGGACCGGCTGGTGGCCAACACGGACACCGAGGCGCGCCAGCTCGTCGAGCTGTGCGGGGCGGACCCGCTGCGCACGGTCGCGATCCCACCCGGGGTGGACCTGGAGCGCTTCCGGCCGGGCTCTCGGGCGGTCGCCCGGTCGCGGCTCGGGATCCCGCGCTACGCCGTCGTGCTCGGGTTCGTCGGGCGGATCCAGCGGCTGAAGGCGCCGGACGTGCTCCTGCGCGCCGCCGCCGAGATGCTGCGGCGCGATCCCACGCTGCGGTCGCGGCTCGTGGTGCTCGTCGCGGGCGGGCCCTCCGGGTCGGGGCTGGCCGAGCCCACTTCGTTGCAGGAGCTGGCCGCGCACCTCGGGATCGCCGACGTCGTGCGGTTCCTGCCGCCGCAGGGCGGCGCGGCCCTCGCGACGGTCTACCGGGCGGCCGACGTGGTCGCGGTGCCGAGCCACAACGAGTCGTTCGGGCTGGTCGCGCTGGAGGCCCAGGCCTGTGGTTCGCCCTGCCGCGGAGCCCGACGGATCCCCCGGAGGCCGACGTCGACCTCTACTTCGGCGCGGACCGGTAC
>NZ_JACBXB010001068.1 GCF_013870575.1 Pseudonocardia pini | reverse complement strand
ACGAGCGGCGAGACCTGCGGCGAGATCACCGCCCGGGGACGCACGGTCAACTTCGACGGCCAGCGCCAGACGAACATGGGCGTGGCCTCGGTCTGCAGTGCGCAGGGCGACTCCGGCGGCCCCTACGTGACGCCGGACGGCCAGGCCCAGGGCGTGCACAGCGGCGGCGGCGGGAAGTGCACCGCCTACTTCACCCCGATCGACCAGGCGCTCGGCGCGCTGGACCTGACGCTGCGCACCGCGTAGCCCACGAACGGACCGGCGCTCCCGCTCCTCCCCGGTGAGCGGGAGCGCCGGCTCCCCGGTCGCCGGACGAGCGGGCGGCACCGGTCAGGAGCCGCGGACGACCCGGCGGAGCTTCGGGAGGCGCTCGGCGAGGACCCGCTCGGCCCCGTGGGTGGTCGGCTCGTAGTAGTCCTTGCCCACCAGCTCGTCCGGCGCGTACTGCTGGGTGAGCACGCCGTCCGCGGTGGAGTGCGGGTAGCGGTAGCCCACCGCGTTGCCCAGCTTCGCGGCGCCCGCGTAGTGCCCGTCCCGCAGGTGTGCGGGGACCGAGCCCACCGCACCCGCCCGCACCTCCGCCATCGCGGCGTCGATCGCCGTGATCACCGCGTTGGACTTCGGGGCCGTGGCCAGGTGGATCGTGGCCTGCGCCAGTGCGATCCGCGCCTCCGGCATCCCGACGAGCTGCACCACCTGTGCCGCCGCCGTGGCGGCCTGCAGCGCGGTGGGGTCCGCGAGCCCGACGTCCTCGCTCGCGTGGATCATCAGCCTGCGCGCGATGAAGCGCGCGTCCTCCCCCGCGACGAGCATGCGGGCCAGGTAGTGCAGGGCCGCGTCCGGGTCCGAGCCGCGGATGGACTTGATGAAGGCGCTGATGACGTCGTAGTGCTGGTCGCCCGCGCGGTCGTAGCGCACCGCGACCTCGGTGACCGCTCGCTCGACCGCGGCCAGGTCGACGACCCCGGTCCCCTCCGCCACCACCCCGTCCGCCGCGGCCTCCAGCGCCGTGAGGGCCCTCCGGGCGTCCCCCGCGGCCAGCCGCACCAGGGCGGCCTCCCCGTCCTCGGCGAGCGTGACGGCGCCGTTGAGGCCCTGCTCGGCCGCGACCGCGCGGTGGAGCACCTCGCGCAGCTCCTCCTCGGTCAGCGACTGCAGCTGCAGCACGAGCGAGCGGGAGAGCAGCGGGGACACCACGGAGAACGACGGGTTCTCGGTGGTCGCCGCCACGAGCAGCACCAGCCGGTCCTCCACCGCGCCGAGCAGGGCGTCCTGCTGGGTCTTGGAGAAGCGGTGCACCTCGTCGATGAACAAGACGGTGGAGCCGCTGTCGTAGTCCCGGCGGCGGCGGGCCTCCTCGATCACGGCCCGCAGCTCCTTGACCCCCGCCGACAGCGCGGAGAGCGCCACGAACCGTCGGTCCCCCGCGCGGGCCATGAGCCGCGCCAGAGTGGT
>NZ_JACBXB010000106.1 GCF_013870575.1 Pseudonocardia pini | reverse complement strand
GAGCTCACCCCGACCTCGACGTTGACCGAGGTCAACGGGGTGAGCTGGCTGACGGTCACCGACGGCACCCCGGACCCGAGCCTGGTGACCTACATCGCCGTCGACCGTGGCGTGTACGTCGCACTGACCACACCGACCCAGATCGGCAGCGGCCCCGTCCAGTCGGTCTCGGCGGCGATCACCGCGACCATCCCGGAGACCGAGGTCCAGGTCCGCTGACCCGCGTCAGGGAGCCGTCAGCGCAGGCCGGTGCCCCTCGCCAGGGCGGTGTCGATCAGGGTGCTCAGCAGGGTCGGGTAGTCCACGCCGGTCTCCGCCCACATCCGCGGGTACATCGAGATCGGGGTGAAGCCCGGCATGGTGTTGACCTCGTTGACGGTCAGCTCCCCGTCCTCGCCCACGAAGAAGTCCACCCGGGCGAGGCCTTGGCCGTCGAGGGCGCGGAACGCCTCGACCGCCATGTCCCGCAAGCGGTCCGACGTCGAGTCGTCCAGCTTGGCGGGGATGTCGAACTCGCAGACGTCGTCGAGGTACTTGGCCTCGAAGTCGTAGAAGTCGCTGCTCCCGCCGACCACCCGGATCTCGGCGGGCAGCGAGGCGCGCAGCGTGCCGTCCGGCAGCTCGAGCACCCCGCACTCGACCTCGCGCCCCACGACGGCCGCCTCGACCAGCACCTTGGGGTCGTGCGCGCGGGCGGTGGCGATGGCCGCGTCGAGGTCCGCCCAGTCCGTCACCTTCGTGATGCCGACGGACGACCCGGCCCGCGCGGGCTTCACGAACACCGGCAGGCCCAGCTGCTCCCGCTCCGCCTCCGTGAGGGTCCTGGCGTCCCGCCGCAGCACCACGAGGTTCCCCGCGGGCAGCCCGGCCGCGGCCAGGAGCTTCTTGGTGAACTCCTTGTCCATCCCGGCGGCGCTGGCGAGCACGCCCGCGCCGACGTAGGGCAGACCCGCCATCTCCAGCAGGCCCTGGATCGTGCCGTCCTCGCCGAAGGGCCCGTGCAGCACGGGGAAGACCACGTCGACGCCCGCGAACACCTCCGCCCTGTCCAGCCGCAGCAGCCCGCCGCGGGTGGGGTCACCGGGCAGGGCGAGGGCGGTCGCGGCGGGATCCACGGACGGCAGGGCCCGGTCCCGGATGCGCAGCGCGGCGGGATCGTCGGTGCCGAGGACCCAGGCACCGTCCGGGGCGATGCCGACCGGCACGACGTCGAACCGCGTCCGGTCCAGGTGGGTCAGCACGCTGCCCGCCGACACGCACGAGATCGCGTGCTCCGAGCTCCGTCCGCCGAACACGACGGCCACCCTGATCCGCTGGGTCATGCGCAGGAGCGTAGGCGGCACCGTCACCCGACCGGCGCACCGACCCGCGCTACCGGTACCTCGCCTCCAGCTCGCCGATCTCGTCCAGGCCCACCGTCGCGGTGAACTCCCCGAACGCGGGCAGGCCGGGCAGCGCCGACGCCGGCGTGCCCTCCGCGCGCACCGTCTCCAGCAACGCCCGCATCCCGGCCGTCGCGGCCAGCAGCGTGCCGATCGGGTAGAGGACCAGCGCGAAGCCCAGCTCGCCGATCCGTTCGAGCGAGAGCGGCGGCGTCCGGCCGCCCTCCGCCCAGTTGAAGACCAGCGGCGCCACCCCCGCCAGCTCCCCCGCGATCCGCTCGACGTCCGCCTCCGAGGTCGGCGCCTCCACGAACAGCAGGTCCGCGCCCTCCGCCGCGAAGGCTCGGGCGCGGTCGAGCGCCGCGTCGACCCCCTCGACGGCGACGGCGTCGGTGCGGGCGATGACCAGGAGGTCCCGGTCCCGACGGGCGTCCACGGCGGCCCGGATCTTCCCCAGCATCTCCGGCAGCGCCACGATCTCCTTGCCGCTCATGTGCCCGCACCGCTTGGGCGTGACCTGGTCCTCCAGCTGGATCGCCGCCACGCCCGCCTGCTCGTAGGTCTGCACCGTGCGCAGCACGTTGAGCGCGTTGCCGTAGCCGGTGTCGCCGTCCGCGATCACGGGCACGTCGACGGCGGCGACCAGCCTGCGTGCGTTGTCCGCCATCTCCGACCCGCTGAGCAGGCCGACGTCCGGGCGGCCCAGCAGGCTTGCCGTGGTCCCGAACCCCGTCATGTAGACGACGTCGAAGCCCGCCTGCTCGACGAGCCGCGCGGACAGCGCGTCGTACGCCCCGGGCGCGACGAGCGGCCCGGACCGGTCGAGCAGCTCCCGGAGCCGGGAGCGGGGCGGACGGGGCGAGAGCAGGTCGGCCATCCGCCCAGCGTGGCACGACGGGGAGCAGACTCCGGCCATGAGCGCAGATCTCGACGCGGTCCGCCGGATGGTCGCCGAGGAGCACGGGCTGGCCTCGGTCACCGTGGTCCGGGCGGACGGCCGACCCCACTCCTCCCTGGTCAACGCCGGTGTCCTGGACCATCCGCGGACCGGCGACCCCGTCGTCGGGTACGTGACGTACGGAGCGGTGAAGCTCCGCAACCTCCGGGCCCGCCCCGCCACCTCGCTGCTCTGGCGGTCCGGGTGGCGGTGGGCCGGGGTCGAGGGCGACAGCGAGCTGGTCGGGCCCGGGGAGACGGACCCGGAGGAGCTGCGGCTGCTGCTGCGTGCGGTGTTCACCGCCGCGGGCGGCACGCACGACGACTGGGCGGAGTACGACCGGGTCATGCGGGAGGAGGGCCGCACCGCCGTGCTCGTGACCCCCACGAGGATCTACGGCAACGGGTGAGCGAACACACGGCCGTCAAGGGAACCTTCGGCTCGACCGATGCCTCCCGCAACAGTTAGCCTGGGTCAAACAATTTCGTCGCGCAACAGGGGGACTGGTGTCGGCCGACCAGGCAGCCGTGCTCGACCGTCCGGGGGCGGTCTCCGACCCCGGACCGGGGTACAAGTGGATCGCGCTGTCCAACACCACGTTGGGCATGCTGATGGCCACGATCAACTCGTCGATCGTGCTCATCGCCCTGCCGGACATCTTCCGCGGCATCGGGATCAACCCGCTGGAGTCGTCGAACACCAGCTACCTGCTGTGGATGATCATGGGCTTCCTGGTCGTCACCGCGGTGCTGGTGGTCGGCTTCGGGCGGCTCGGCGACATGTTCGGCCGGGTCAGGATGTACAACCTCGGCTTCGCGATCTTCACGGTCTCGTCGATCCTGCTGGCGGTGACCTGGCAACAGGGCGACGCCGCGGCGATCTGGCTGATCGCCTGGCGCATCGTCCAGGGCATCGGCGGCGCGTTCCTGATGGCCAACTCCAGCGCGATCCTCACCGACGCCTTCCCGCAGAACCAGCGCGGCCTCGCCCTGGGCATCAACGGCGTCGCGGCGATCGCGGGCTCGTTCCTCGGCCTGGTCATCGGCGGGCTGCTCGGCCCGCTGAACTGGCACCTGGTGTTCGTCGTGTCGGTGCCGTTCGGCGTGTTCGGCACGTTCTGGGCCTACTACAAGCTGCACGACAACGGCCGCCGCGTCCGCGCCAAGATGGACTGGTGGGGCAACATCACCTTCGCGGTGGGCCTCATCGTGCTGCTGGTCGGCATCACCTACGGCATCCAGCCCTACGGCGACAGCGTGATGGGCTGGGGCAGCCCGATGGTGCTCGGCTGCATCATCGGCGGGATCGTCGTGCTGGTGGTCTTCGGGATCATCGAGACGAAGGTGGAGTCCCCACTCTTCGAGCTCTCGCTGTTCCGGAACCGGGCGTTCACGCTCGGCAACCTCGCGAACTTCCTGTCCTCGCTCGGCCGCGGCGGGCTGCAGTTCGTCCTGATCATCTGGCTGCAGGGCATCTGGCTGCCGCAGCACGGCTACAGCTTCGAGCAGACGCCCCTGTGGGCGGGCATCTACATGCTGCCGCTGACCGTCGGGTTCCTCGCGGCGGCGCCGATCTCCGGCGTGCTGTCCGACCGCTGGGGCACGAAGTGGTTCACCACCGGCGGCATGGCCATCACGGCGGTGAGCTTCATCCTGCTGGAGATCCTGCCGGTCGACTTCGACTACTGGGCGTTCGCGGCGATCCTGCTGGTCAACGGCATCGGCATGGGCCTGTTCTCCTCGCCCAACCGGGCCGAGGTCATGAACAGCCTGCCGGTGAACGCCCGAGGCGCGGGCGCCGGCATGACGGCGACCTTCCAGAACTCCGCGATGGTCCTGTCCATCGGGTTCTTCTTCAGCCTGATGATCGCGGGCCTGTCCACGCACCTGCCGTCGGTCATGGAGTCCGGGCTGCTGCAGAACGGCGTCCCGGCCGCCGACGCCTCGCGCATCGCCGACCTCCCGCCGGTGGGCGTGCTGTTCGCGGCCTTCCTGGGCTACAACCCCATCCAGGAGCTGCTCGGTGGGGTCCTGCAGAACATCCCCGCGAACCAGGCCGAGTTCCTGACCGGCCGCAGCTTCTTCCCGAACCTGATCTCCGGCCCGTTCTCCGAGGGGCTCACGGCGGCGTTCTGGTTCGCCGTCGCGGCCTGCGTGGTCGCGGCCGTGGCCGCCCGGGAACAGGGAGTCCCCGGTGAACAGGTGGGGGCGGTCCGGTCCGCGGTAGAGCAGGGCGAGCGAGCCCGGCGTGTGGCCGCGCAGGTGGATGACCTCGAGCCGGATCTCGCCGAACTCGACCACGTCCCCCTGGGACACCAGCAGGTCCATCGGGATCGGCAGCTCCGGCGCGTCGAGCGGGTGCGCGATCTGGCGGGTCTGGAACATGCCCGCGACGGCGCCGAGGGCCTCCCAGTGGTCCTTGTGCCGGTGGGTGGTGACCAGGTGCCTGAGCTCGGGCCTGCCGTCGCCCGCGCCGACCAGGTCGGCGATCCGCTCCGGCTCGTTGGCCGCGTCGACCAGCAGCGCCTCGTTGGTGGCCGTGCAGACCAGCAGGTAGGCGTTGTTGTCCATCGGCCCGACCGACACCTTGCTCACCGTGAGGGGCCCGATCGCACGGCGGATCGCCGCCCCGCCCGGATCGGTGTGCCCGCTGTACTCCTCGAGGACGTCCACGCGCCGAACTCTAGGCCGTGTCTCTCGCCCGCCACCACCGCTCCCGGCGGCGTTGCCGGGCCACCCGAGGACGCCCGGTGTGAGGGCGGCCCGGCGGCCTTGCCGCGAACGGCGTGGATCACCGGGCCCGGCGGCGCCGGACCGGGGGACACGGGCTGGTGCCCACCCCCCTGCGCGGACTTCGAACATGCGTGCGACCCTGGAGTGCGGGAAGGGTCGTGCGGCTCGCCGCGTTGCACGAGGCGACATCCGGCGCGCGCAGCCGTACATCCACCGACCGGATCCCGCGGTGCCCCCGGCGCCGCCGATTTCTGTCGGACCCCCGGCCTAGCATCGGCCGGCGTAGACGTCCGTCCTCGAGGAGGCCCCCGAAGTGGCACAGGCCCGCACCCCGCACGACGCTCCCCGGCTCGTCGTGCGTGGCGCCCGTGAGCACAACCTGCGCGGGGTGGACCTCGACCTGCCGCGCGACAGCATGGTCGTGTTCACCGGGCTGTCCGGGTCCGGGAAGTCCAGCCTGGCGTTCGACACGATCTTCGCGGAGGGCCAGCGGCGGTACGTCGAGTCGCTCTCGGCCTACGCGCGGCAGTTCCTCGGCCAGATGGACAAGCCGGACGTGGACTTCATCGAGGGCCTCTCCCCGGCCGTCTCGATCGACCAGAAGTCCACCAACCGCAACCCGCGCTCGACCGTCGGCACGATCACCGAGGTCTACGACTACCTCCGGCTGCTCTACGCGCGTGCCGGCGTCCCGCACTGCCCCACGTGCGGCGAGATCATCGAGAAGCAGACGCCGCAGCAGATCGTCGACCAGGTGCTCGCCATGGAGCAGGGCAGCCGGTTCCAGGTCCTGGCGCCCGTGGTCCGCACCCGCAAGGGCGAGTTCGTGGACCTCTTCACGAGCCTGCAGTCGCAGGGCTACTCGCGCGTGCTGGTCGACGGGACGGTCCACCAGCTCTCCGACCCGCCGAAGCTCAAGAAGCAGGAGAAGCACGACATCGCGGTCGTCGTCGACCGGCTGTCGGTCAAGGCGAGCGCCAAGCAGCGGCTCACCGACTCGGTGGAGACGGCGCTGCGGCTGGCCGACGGTCTCGTCGTGCTCGAGTTCGTGGACGTCGACGAGGCGGACCCGCAGCGCGAGCGCCGGTTCTCCGAGCGGATGGCCTGCCCCAACGGGCACCCCCTCACGCTGGACGACCTGGAGCCCCGCACCTTCTCCTTCAACTCGCCCTACGGTGCGTGCCCCGCGTGCTCCGGGATCGGGATCAAGAAGGAGGTCGATCCCGAGCTCGTCGTGCCGGACCCCGAGATGTCCCTGGCCGACGGGGCGGTGGCCCCGTGGAACAACGGGCACACCGCCGAGTACTTCGGCAGGCTGCTGACCGGGCTGTCCAAGGCCGTCGGGTTCCGGATGGACACGCCGTGGCGCAAGCTCTCGGCGGAGGCGCAGAAGGCGGTGTTGCACGGGTCCGAGGACCAGGTGCACATCCGCTACCGGAACCGGTACGGCCGCGAGCGGGCGTACTACGCGAACTTCGAGGGCGTGATCCCGTTCCTCGAGCGGCGGATGGACCAGACGGAGTCCGAGTCGCAGCGCGAGCGGTACGAGGGCTACATGCGGGACGTGCCGTGCCCCGTCTGCAAGGGTGCCCGGCTCAAGCCCGAGGTCCTGGCCGTCACGCTGGGGGAGCGGTCGATCGCCGAGGTCTCGGCCATGTCGGTCAGCGAGTGCTCCGGCTTCCTCAACGGCATGGAGCTCAACGAGCGCCAGGCCATGATCGCGGGCCGGGTGCTCAAGGAGGTCCAGGCGCGCCTGGGCTTCCTGCTCGACGTCGGGCTGGACTACCTCTCGCTCGACCGTGCGGCGGGCACCCTCTCCGGCGGCGAGGCCCAGCGCATCCGGCTGGCCACGCAGATCGGCTCCGGACTGGTCGGCGTGCTGTACGTGCTCGACGAGCCGTCCATCGGGCTGCACCAGCGGGACAACCGCAGGCTGATCGACACGCTGACCCGGCTCAAGGAGCTGGGCAACACGCTGATCGTCGTGGAGCACGACGAGGACACCATCCGCGCGTCGGACTGGGCGGTGGACATCGGCCCGGGCGCGGGCGAGCACGGCGGGATGGTCGTGCACTCCGGCACCGTCGCGGACCTGGAGGCGCACGACACGTCGCTGACCGGCGCGTACCTGTCCGGCCGCCGCTCGATCCCGGTCCCGGAGACCCGCCGCGCCCTCGACCCGGAGCGCAGGCTCACGATCGTCGGGGCGCGGGAGCACAACCTGCGGGGGATCGACGTCGACATCCCGCTCGGCGGGCTGGTCTCGATCACCGGCGTGTCCGGCTCCGGCAAGTCCACGCTGATCAACGACATCCTGGCCACGGTGCTGGCGAACAAGCTCAACGGCGCCCGCCAGGTCCCCGGCAGGCACACCCGGATCACCGGCGTGGACCAGCTGGACAAGCTCGTGCGCGTGGACCAGTCGCCGATCGGCCGGACCCCGCGGTCCAACCCGGCCACCTACACCGGCGTGTGGGACAAGATCCGCACGCTGTTCGCCTCCACCACCGAGGCGAAGGTGCGCGGCTACCAGGCGGGCCGGTTCTCGTTCAACGTCAAGGGCGGGCGCTGCGAGGCCTGCTCCGGCGACGGCACGATCAAGATCGAGATGAACTTCCTGCCCGACGTGTACGTCCCCTGCGAGGTCTGCCACGGGGACCGCTACAACCGGGAGACCCTCGAGGTCCACTACAAGGGCAAGACCGTGGCGGACGTGCTGGGCATGCCGATCGAGGAGGCTGCGGAGTTCTTCAAGCCGATCACCTCGATCAGCCGGTACCTGGACACCCTGGTCGACGTCGGGCTCGGGTACGTGCGGCTCGGGCAGCCCGCGCCCACGCTCTCCGGCGGCGAGGCCCAGCGCGTCAAGCTGGCGAGCGAGCTGCAGAAGCGCTCCAACGGCCGGACGATCTACATCCTGGACGAGCCGACCACGGGCCTGCACTTCGAGGACATCCGCAAGCTGCTGCTGGTGATCAACGGGTTGGTGGAGAAGGGCAACACCGTCGTGGTGATCGAGCACAACCTGGACGTCATCAAGACCTCGGACTGGGTCGTCGACATGGGCCCGGAGGGCGGTTCCGGCGGCGGCACGGTCGTCGCGCAGGGGACGCCGGAGCAGGTGGCCGCGGCGGAGGCGAGCTACACCGGGCGCTTCCTCGCGGGGCTCGTCACGCCGGAGGTCCCGAGCGTGCGGCGTCCGCGTCGCCGCAAGGCGGTCGCGGCGGGCTGAGCCGCGGGCCGGTGTCGTGACGCCGTTTCGGCACGCTCCGTTCGTACTGGTCAGCGCTGTGTGAGCGGGTTGTGGCCTCGCGCACGGAGGATGCGGAAGTGCGATCGGACGGCATCACCGCCGTAACATCGCCGCAACCCCAGCGATGCTGCGGGTTCCTAGATTCTGCGGGTCGGCGCGTCGGGGGACATCATGCCGAACACGTCGAGCCGAGGCTGCTCGGCGCCCGACAGTCCGGCACCGGACGCCACCCGTACGTCGTAGGAGATCGCCACATGACGCTGCTCGTCCCGCCGCCCCACCAGCGCCCCGAGGGACCGACCCCCCACAGCCGGCGTGGCTTCCTGCGCCTGGCCGGGCTCGGTGTCGGCGTCGGCGCCGCCGGAGTGGCCCTCGCCGCCTGTGGCGGCGGCGGATCCGGGAGCACCGGCGCCTCCGGCGCCGCGTCGGCCGCCCCGGGCCAGTTCGGCACCCTCGCGCTCCAGCTGTCCTGGATCAAGAACATCGAGTTCGCGGGCGAGTACTTCGCGGACTCGAAGGGCTACTACAAGGCGGCCGGGTTCGACTCGGTCGACCTCGTGACCGGGCCGGTGGACAGCGCCGACGCGCTGGTCCTCGCGAAGAACGTGGACGTCGGTCTCTCGGCCCCGGACGCGACCGCGCGCTTCATCACCGAGCAGGGCGCGCCGCTGAAGGTCATCGGCAGCACGTTCCAGAAGAACCCGTTCTGCATCCTCTCCATCGAGGAGGGGAACCCGATCCGGACCCCGCAGGACCTGGTGGGCAAGCGGCTCGGCATCCAGGCGGGCACGAACCAGCAGATCTTCGACGGCTTCCTCAAGGCCAACAACATCGACCCGGCGTCGGTGACCCAGGTCGTGGTGCAGTACGAGCCCACGCCGCTGACGGAGAAGAACGTCGACGGCTTCATGGCCTACCTGACCAACGAGCCCTTCATCGTCAAGGCGGACGGGTTCACCCCGGTCACCCTGTCCTTCGCGGACAACGGTCTGCCGCTCACCGCGGAGACCTTCACGGTGCTGCAGGAGACCATCGAGAACGACCGCGAGAAGCTCAAGGCGTTCCTGAAGGCCGAGATCCAGGGCTGGAACGACGCCGTGGCGGACCCCGCGGGCTCCGCGGCGCTGGCCGTGAACACCTACGGCAAGGACCTCGGCCTGGACATCCCCGGCCAGACCGAGCAGATGGAGGCCCAGAACGGCCTCGTCGTCAGCGCGGACACCAAGGCCAACGGCCTGTTCACGCTCACCCCCGAGCTGCAGGGCAACATCATCTCGGCGCTCGGCAACATCGGCATCACCATCACCGCCGAGGAGCTGTTCGACCTGACCCTCCTCGAGGAGGTCTACGCCGCGGACCCGAGCCTGATCAAGGCCTGAGCGCGGTCGATCCGTAGCGACGAGGGACCGAACAGCGAGAGGGAGCACGAGTGACGGAGACGACCGAGCAGGCCGGGCGGGCGGGGAAGTACTCCACCACCGATCCCACCGCCGCCCCCGGGGCGGCGACCGGGATCAACATCCAGGGCCTGCAGAAGGTCTTCACCATGGGTCGCAAGTCGGTGCAGGCGCTCGCCGCCACCGACCTGGGGACCACGCAGAACTCGTTCCTGTCGCTGCTCGGGCCCTCGGGCTGCGGCAAGTCGACGATCCTGCGCATCCTCGCCGGGCTGGAGACCCCCACCGAGGGGACCGCGCTGATCAACGGCCGGTCCACCCGGGAGATCCAGCGCGACCACGAGCTGGGGATCGCCTTCCAGGAGGCGGCCCTGCTCCCGTGGCGCAGCGTGGCGAGCAACATCCGGCTGCCGCTGGAGGTCGCGGGGATCACCCCCGCGCCCGGTCTGGTCGACGACCTGATCAAGCTGGTCGGGCTCACGGGTTTCGAGAAGGCCAAGCCCGCCCAGCTCTCGGGCGGCATGAAGCAGCGCGTGGCGATCGCGCGCTGCCTGGTCGTGCAGCCCACCGTGATGCTGCTCGACGAGCCCTTCGGCGCGCTGGACGACATGACCCGCCAGCGGCTGAACGTGGAGCTGCTGCGGATCTGGACCGAGCGGCCCGCGACCACCCTGATGGTCACCCACGGCATCTCGGAGGCGGTCTTCCTGTCCGACGTCGTGGCCGTGATGAGCCCGCGGCCGGGCCGGATCGCCGAGGTGGTGGAGATCGACCTGCCGCGTCCGCGGCTGCCCGAGCTGCAGCGCACCCCGGAGTTCCACGAGTACGTGGACCGGCTGTCGGAGATCCTCTTCGGGCGCGCCGGCTC
>NZ_JACBXB010001067.1 GCF_013870575.1 Pseudonocardia pini | reverse complement strand
AGGTAGAGCAGCGACCGCCCGCCCGCGACCGGGACCAGCCGCAACGGGCGACCTGCGGGCGCGTCGGCGCCGATCCCGACGAGCGCGCTGCGCTCCACCGCGGCCTGCCAGTGGTTCGGCTCCGGCCAGGGCAGGTCGGCGACGTCGACCGACTCCTCACCCTCGCCCAGCACCGTGTGGTCGATCTCGGCGAGGTCGACGCACACCGATCCGTTCCGGATCGCCCGCACCGTGAGCGCGACGGCCAGCAGCACCTCCTCCGGCTCGCCCGCCGGATCCCCGCCCAGCCGCCCCAACCGGG
Organism: Pseudonocardia pini; assembly: GCF_013870575.1. Taxonomy (GTDB): domain Bacteria; phylum Actinomycetota; class Actinomycetes; order Mycobacteriales; family Pseudonocardiaceae; genus Pseudonocardia; species Pseudonocardia pini. Next base: position 1,154 of record NZ_JACBXB010001067.1, on the reverse strand, counting down.
TCGCGACGTGCACGTCCGCCGCCGTGAGCACCCCCGCGGTGTTGAAGGCGGCCAGCAGCCCCGGCGCGGTGCGGGCCGTCCGCAGGTCGAAGGGATCGCGGTCGAGCGCGCTCTCGGTGGTGGTCACCGCGCACCCCCCAGCTCGCCGAGGTCGAACAACCCGGGCTCCTCCTCGGGTACCGGCTCGTTCTTCGACACCGCGCCCCGCCGCCGCGGCTCGGCCGCGCTGCTGCGCGGCGCAGGCTCGGGCAGATCGAGAGGCAGCGCCTCCCCAGCCTTCCCAGCCGTGCCGCCCTCCCCGACATCTCCTACGGCCGGGTTGTCCCCGGCAGCCGTGGTGTCCAGGCCACCTGCTGCCTCCGGGCCAACCTCAGACTCCACACCGGCCTCAGACTCCACAGAAGCCTCAGCGGCCAGGGTCTCCGCGGTCTCCGCGGCCGCCTCGAGTCCCTTCCCCGCGGCCTCCGGAGGTCGGTCGGCCTGCTCGCCGTCCATGATCGCGGAGTCTGACCCATCGGAGCCGTATGTGGCCTGGGTGGGGCGGGAATGGTGATCATGCGGGTGGGCGGGCAGAGCGGTCGGGGTGGAACCGCCGTCGAGGAGGTCGGAGAGCGCGGTGACCAGGGCGCCGGGCGGGCGCCAGCCGAAGACGCCGCAGGGGGTGCCGTCGACCTGCGGGGTGTCCGGGCCGCACATGCCCCGCAGGAACAGGTAGAGGACCCCGCCGAGGTGTTGCTCCGGCGAGTACCCGGCCAGCCGCCAGCGCAGGAAGCGGTGGAGTGCCACCGCGTAGAGCAGGGCCTGGAGGGGGTAGTGCGCCGCCTGCATCGCCGAGGGGAGCACCGGCGGGGCGTAGTGGGCCGCGGTGAGCGGCTCTCGCCCACCCGGCCCCGCCGGGCCGAGCCAGTTGGTCTTGTAGTCCACGACCAGGTACCGCCCGTCGACGCGCAGCACGGCGTCGATCGAACCGGTGAGGTAGCCGCGCAGCGGCTGGGCGGCGAGCCCGGGGGAGGCGAGCAGCTCCGGGTAGGCCGCCAGCGGATCCGATGCGGGCAGGTACCGCCGCAGGACGGGAGCGAGGTCGCCCAGCGTGACCTGTCCGGCGGGGGTGTCCCCGCCGGCGAGCGGCATCTCGAAGTCCAGCTCCGCCAGCC
>NZ_JACBXB010001066.1 GCF_013870575.1 Pseudonocardia pini | reverse complement strand
GCTGGGGCGGAGGTGAGCCAGCCGAGGGCGGGCATGATCGTCGAGGTAATCGAGGGCTCGCCGCAGTTCGTCGCCGCCGTGGCGGACGCCCTCGACGCCCGCCCCGACCTGGACGTCTCCACCCTGACCACGCTGGTCTACGGGTGGGGCGCACTGGCTCCCGCGGTGCTGGACCGGCTCGGGGCCCGGGCCGCGCCCGGCTTCGTCACGGTGGGGATCTTCGGCCAGACCGAGGCGATCGCGTGCCACCGCTTCTGGCCCACGCGCTGGCCGGAGGTGCACGCCCGCACCGCGCCCGCCGTGAACTACGTGGGGGTGCCGAGCGGGCTGCTCGCCTCCGACGTGGTCGACGAGCTGGGCGACCCGGTCCGCGGCGGTGTCCCCGGGGAGGCCGTCTACCGCTCGCCGATCATGACCGCGGGCTACTACAAGGACGTCCAGGCCACCCGCGAGGCGTTCCGCGGGGGCTGGTTCCACTCCGGTGACTCCGCGGCCGTCGACGAGGACGGCCTGCGGATCATGGTCGACCGCTACAAGGACATCGTGAAGTCCGGCGGCGAGAACGTGTCGTCCATCCGGGTCGAGGCCGTGCTTCACCAGCACCCGGACGTGCTGCGGGCCGCGGTGATCGGGCTCCCGCACGAGCACTGGGGAGAGGCCGTCACCGCGGTCGTGGTGCCGCGGGAGGGCCGCAAGCCCGAGGCGGAGGACATCGTCGCCTTCTGCCGCACCCGGCTGGCCGGGTACGAGACGCCCAAGGCGGTCGTGTTCGCCGACACGCTGCCCGACACCGTCGGCGGCAAGGTCCTCAAGTACAGGCTGCGCGCAGCGCACACGGACCTCTACGCGGCCGGAGGGCCCGCACGGCGCGAGCGCCACCCGGAGGAGGGTCCCCGAGCTTGATCCGCTAGCCTCCGCCGTGACACCGCGTCACCACCAGGACCGCGACAGGGTGACGGCAGGTCGTCCGGGGGCAGGCCCCGGGACGGACGGTGTCGAACGTACGGGCTCCCCCTCCCCCATCCGTTCCCTCCCCCGAAGGATCCCGGTGAGCGACACCACCGTCCCCCAGTTCCTCACGTCCCTGCGCGGCTACGACCGCCAGCAGGTGGACGAGTTCGTCCAGACCCGCGGCCGCGAGCTCGACCGGCTGCGCAGCGAGGTCGCCGAGCTGGGCCAGCGCGTCCGGCAGGCCAACGACCACGCCCAGGCCACCGAGCGCGAGAACCGCGAGCTGCGCGCCCGCACCCCGCAGGCACCCGCCGAGGAAGGCTTCGGCTTCCGCGCCGAGAAGCTGCTCCGGCTCGCCGAGCAGGAGGCCACCGAGGTCCGCGACAACGCCAACCGCGAGTCGGCGACCCTGCTGGAGAAGGCCCGCACCGAGGCCGAGCAGCACCGCCACGAGGTGGAGCAGCAGCTCATCGCCCGCGGCTCGCAGCTCGAGCAGCAGGCCGCGCAA
>NZ_JACBXB010001065.1 GCF_013870575.1 Pseudonocardia pini | reverse complement strand
CACCACCGCTCAGCCCGCCGACACCGCGCTCACCGTGCCGCCCTTCGCCGTCGTGTCGGGGGCGCAGGTCCAGGGGGCGTTGGCGGGCCGGGAGCAGGCCGTCACCGATCTGGTCGAGGCCACGTACCGGCTGCACGGGGCGGGCGACACGGTCAACCCGCCGTCGTACTTCCTCCGGTTCCCGGACCGGCCGACCTCGCGGATCATCGCGCTGCCCGCCTCGCTCGGCGGGCCGTCCGGCGTCGACGGGCTGAAGTGGATCTCCAGCTTCCCGGACAACGTCCGGGCCGGGATCCCGCGGGCCTCCGCCGTGCTGATCCTCAACGACCCCGCCACCGGCTACCCGTTCGCCTGCATGGAGAGCTCGATCATCAGCGCGACCCGGACGGCGGCGTCGGCCGCGCTGGCGGCGGGAGCGCTGAGCGAGGGCCGCGCGCGTCCGACCCGGGTCGGGTTCTTCGGCACCGGACTGATCGCGCGCTACATCCAGACGTTCCTCGCGGGCACCGGCTGGGAGTTCGAGCAGGTCGGTGTGTTCGACCTGTCGGCGGACAGCGCAGAAGGCTTCCGCGGGCACCTCGAACGCACGGGGACACCGGGCGTCGTCACGCGGTACGACACCCCGGAGGGGCTCGTCCGCAACAGCGACCTGGTGGTCTTCGCGACGATCGCGGGCACCCCGCACGTCACGGACGTCTCGTGGTTCGACCACGGGCCGCTGGTCCTGCACGTCTCGCTGCGCGATCTCGCGCCCGAGATCCTGCTGGCCGCGACCAACTACGTCGACGACGTCGAGCACTGCCTCAAGGCGGACACCTCGCCGCACCTGGTGGAGCAGCGGCTGGGCCACCGGGACTTCCTGGCCGGGACGCTCGAGGACGTGCTCGCCGGGCGGGTGTCGGTGCCCGCCGAGGGCACGGTGGTCTTCTCGCCGTTCGGGCTGGGCGTGCTGGACCTGGCCGTCGGGAGGTACGTGTACGACCAGGTGGTGCGGGCGGGGGAGCTGCAGGTCGTGGACGGGTTCTTCCACGAGCTCAGGCGGCACGGCCCGAGCCCCCGGTAGCAGGCGGGAGGCGACGCGGGTGCGCAGGAACGACGGGCCGCTGCGGTGGGCGTTGGTGACGGTCCTGGTGCTCGTCGGGCTCGGCACGGTGGACGTCGGGGGCGCAGCCGCGGACGTCACCGTGTCGCCCGACCACACCGAGGCCGGCGCCCGGGACGTCGTCGTGACGTTCCGGGTGAGCAACGACGACCCGACCGATCCCGTCGTCGCGCTCCTGGTGAACCTTCCGACCGCACGCCCGTTCGTGGATCCGCAGCCCTCGTCCCCGCCGGGATGGCGGGCCACGGCCACCGCGACCGCCGTCGAGTGGCGCGGTAGCCCGATCGGGTCCGAGCCCGTCGACCTCGTGCTGCGGGTGGGCAGGATGCCCGACGGCGCGGGCCCCGTCAGGTTCCGGG
>NZ_JACBXB010001064.1 GCF_013870575.1 Pseudonocardia pini | reverse complement strand
GGACCGGGCGGGGGCAGGCACCGGATCGGCAGCGGGTGTCACCACGGACCGCGGTGCCAGGGGCGCCGACAACGCGGCCGCCCCCAGCGCCACCGCGAACTCCGGGTCCGTGTCCACCGCGATCGGGGCCTTGAACTCGGCGGACACCATCCTCGCGACCAGCGGGATCTTCGACGACCCCCCGACGAGCAGCACCGCCGTCAGGTCCTCCGGATCGACCTCCGCCGAGCGCAACGCACCGCGCAGGGCCGTCATCGTGTCCGCCAGGACCGGCCGGATCATGTCCTCGAGCTCACCGCGGGTGAGCCGGATGTGGGTGTGCGCGCCGGGCAGCAGGACCGGCACGGTCGCGTCCGTGTCGATCGACAGCGCCTCCTTGGCGTGGACGCACTCCTGGCGCAGCCGGTAGAGGGCGGCCCGGTCGGCGCCCGCGGTCGCGTCCCCGCCCAGCGACTCCCGGACGTGCGCGAACACCGCCTGGTCGAAGTCGATCCCGCCGAGACCCTGGATGCCCTGCGGCGTGCCGAGGATGTCGAACCCGGCTTGTGTGCGGCGCAGGACCGTGGCGTCGAAGGTGCCGCCGCCGAGGTCGTAGACCGCGACCGTGGCGCCGACCGCGAGCCGCTCGTTCGACGCGTAGGTCGCCGCGGCCGCCTCGGGCTCGGTGACCATCCGCACCGGTGAGACCTCCGCCAGCTGCGGGACCTGCGCGAAGATCTCCTTCTGGTAGGTGTTCCAGCTCGCCGGGTGGGTCAGGGTCACCGTCTCCGGCGGGGCGCCCTGCGCCGCCGTCACCTTGCCGACGACGGCCCGCAGCAGGTGCGCCAGCAGCGCGGGCACGGGCATCGGCGCGCCGCCGACGATCATCGGCACGGGATCGCCGAGCTTGCGCTTGAACTCCCGCGCCACGCGCTCCGGCTCGATCGTGGCCCGCCGCTCGGCCGCGGCGCCTGTCAGCACCGCGCCGTCCTGGCGGATCATCACGACCGACGGCGCGACGTCCGACCGGTCGCCCAGCCGGAAACGCTCGACCCTGCCGTCGCGCCGGATGGCCGCCGCCACGAACGTCGTGCCGAGATCGACACCCAGGCCGTACGTCATCCTGCCGCGCTCCTCCTCCGCGGGGTCGCAGCGCGGACGCACGAACCGACCCCAGGGTCCGCCCGCATCCTCGCGCGAGCGGCTCCCCTCCTCAAGGTGCTCTCTGCCGAACCGTCGAGGTCGTTACAACCGCTACGTTAACGGCGGGCGAGACCCGATCGAGTACTCGCAGACGGCGAGGGGGTTGGCGGATGCGGCAGGAGTGGCCCCTCATCGGTCGGGCCGCGGAGCTGGACTTCGCGCGCCGGACCCTGGCCACCCCGACCCTCTCCGGGCTGGTGCTGGCCGGGCGCGCGGGCGTCCCTCCCAGGGCAGAAGGTTAACCAATCGGTGAACAATCGGCAAGGTTGAGGCGGGTTG
>NZ_JACBXB010001063.1 GCF_013870575.1 Pseudonocardia pini | reverse complement strand
GTGGTGCAAAGCACCGCGGCGGAGTGGGCGCTGATCATGCTGGCCGAGCTCCGGGGCGCGCTGCACCGCGCGGGCAACCCCGCCCGCCTGGTGTTCTTCCAGCACGACGAGGTGCTGCTGCACTCCCCCGAGGCCGCCGCCGCGCAGGCCGCCGACCTGGTGCAGGCGGCCTCGGACACCGCCACCCGCGCACTGTTCGGCGACACCCCGGTCCGGGTCCCGATGCCCGCCGAGATCGTGCAGTCCTACGCGGACAAGTGAGCGGACACGTGGCTCGGCGAAGCCGCGGCGCGGCTCAGGCGGAGACGCCGACGCCGAGCGCCTCGAGCACCGCGGCGCCCATCGCCTTCATGCCCAGGGCGTTCGGGTGCACCGGCGCGGCGGGGGCGGTCGGGATCAGGCCCTCGATCCACTTGACGCCGGGGACCTGGCACATGTCGTGCCCGATCGTCGGGGTGTAGGTGTCCACGTAGGTGGCACCCGTGGCGGCGGCCTGCGCCTCCAGCGTGGCGTTGAGGTCCTTCTCCACCCCGCGCAGCCACGCGACGTCGCCGGGGCTGAACGGGACGACCGGGAAGCAGCCGGGGCCCTCGTCGGGGAGCAGGGCGGGGTAGCCCACCAGCGCGACGGTCGCGTTCGGCGAGCGCTCCGCGATCGCCTGGAGCGCGGTGGCCACCTTCTCCCCCGCCGCGGCGATCCGCTGGTCGAGCGTGGACCCGTAGGACGCCTTGCAACCCGCCCCAAGCGGGTCGGTCGGCGAGGTCAGCGCGCAGCGGCCGATGATGTCCGCGAACCCGACGTCGTTGCCCCCGATGGTCAGCGTGACGAGGTCCTCGGTACCGGTCAGCGCGTCGAGCTGGGCCGGGTTCGCACCCAGGGTGACCTTCTGCGGTGCGGTGAGGTCGTCCGTGGTGGCGCCGCTGCACGAGACGTCCACGAACTCCGTGGCCCCGATCCCCGCGGCGACGACCGACGGGAAGTTCGACCCGGACCGCAGGCACCCGACGGGCTGTCCCTGCTGCGGCGGGACCAGCGGGCCCGCGCTGTAGGAGTCCCCGAGCGCGACGTACCGCCCGGGCTCCTGCGCCTGGGCCACCCCCGCGGCCGAGCCGGTGAGGAGCGTGACCAGGACAGCGGTGAGGAACAGACGACGCACGTGCGGCCTTCCGGGGAGCAACGGATCGGTCGGCGCGCGGGGCTGCGCCACCGGGACACTAACGACGCGGCTGGGCTCCCGGTCGCGTTTCCATCCGGGTGGGTGATGCGGTGCGGCGCAGGGCGAGCGGCGCCACCGTGCGGGCCCGCAGGTCCGCCGCGTCCAGCGTCTGCGGGGTGTACGGGAGGTCCGCCAGCCGGTCCGCGGCGCGGGCACCGGGGTCGTCGAGCGGTGTCGACAGTCCACACAGGAACGCCCACTCGTGCTCCGGGCACCCCGCGTAGACGGTCTGCGCGAACACGGCGC
>NZ_JACBXB010001062.1 GCF_013870575.1 Pseudonocardia pini | reverse complement strand
CGGATCGATCGAAGGAGACGCCGGTGGCTGACCTGGATGTGCCCGTACTGATCGTGGGCGGCGGCGTCGGGGACGGTGCGGCGTCCCGGGAGGGTGTCGTCGAGCACGAGGCCGGTGAGCAGGCTGAGCAGCTCGCCGTAGAGGGCGGGATCGGGGCAGGCGTCGCAGGCCTTGAACTCGATCCGGCCGACCTCGGCGGCGAGCCGGGCGGGCTGGGTGAGCGAGGGGTCGCTGCGCAGCGCGTGCGGGGAGCCCGGTTCCAGGAAGACCATCGCCGCAGGTCGGGCGCCGGTGCGCAGCGCGGTGCGGGCCGAGAGCCCGCCCCACGGGGCCCCGTCGCGCCAGGGTGAGGAGAAGGAGAAGGGCACGATCCAGGGCGAGTAGTGGGTGAGCTTCGCGCCCGCGTCGACCAGTGCGGTGCCCTCCAGCCCCGCGACGGACAGGTTCAGGTCCGGGCCGTGCGTGACCATGTGCAGGTGCGCGGTCCGCTCCTCCGGCGAGGCGGTGCGGTGGGCCTGCTCCCACACGTTGAGCGGCGGGTCGATCGGGTAGCTCGAGCGCTGCGGGTTGAAGCCGATCACCCACGGTGCCAGGCCGCGGGCGCGGGCCACCCCGTCCAGGGCCGCGGCGTCCGCGGTGAGCGCGGCCACGGCGGCCTCGACCGAGTCGTGGATGCGGGTCCGGATCTCGATCCCCTTGGGATCGCAGCGCAGCAGCTCCCCGGCCTCGCCGAACCGCTCGAAGCCCTCGACGTACCACCGCTTGCGCTTGATCCCCTGGTCGCCGATCCGCAGCTCGGGATAGTCGGCGGGGTCCTCGGGCAGGGTGTCCACGATGCCCTGCAGCTCGGCGAAGGCGGTGTTGGTGAAGTCCGCGAACGCTCCGTCCGCGCGGCGGAACGCCACCTCGTGCTCGATGCCGTACCGGACCTGCGTCACCGTCGACCTCCCGTGCGTGGCGTGCCGCCGGAGAACGCTAGCGGTGGTCGGGCGCCTGCGGAGAGTGGCGATCGGGACACCCGATCGTGCTTGACTCGGGCAGGTCCGGGTGGAGCCGGTCAGGTGAGGCGAACCTGACCGCCCCGGTCGCGGGGTTCGCCTCGACCAGCCGGGCGCGGATCGTGTCGGCCGGACGGAGGGTGCCGCTGCACCGCGCCATCACCGGCGGCTCCGGCACGAAGATCTCGCCCGGCTCCGCCCGCAGCACGATCGCGTCGAAGTCGGATCCGACCCGGTCCGCCAGGACGGCGGCCTCGGTACGGTCGGTGCAGGCCCGCGTGACGGCGCCCGCGAGCCGGTCCGAGGCCCCCATGAGCTCCGGCAGCAGGGGCAGGGCCTCGGCCAACCACCCGGGGACCTCCCGCCCCACCGCGACGGCGAGGCAGACCTCGCTGCCGAACCGGTCCGCCAGGCGTCGCAACGGGGCGGTGACGTGCGCGTACGGCGCCCCGATCCCACCGTGCC
>NZ_JACBXB010001061.1 GCF_013870575.1 Pseudonocardia pini | reverse complement strand
CTACCACGCCGGCGCGATGGCGCACGGGATCGCGAGCGCCGAGATGGTGACCGCGCTGGCCCGCACCGGTGTGCTGGCCAGCTTCGGCGCCGCGGGCCTGGTCTCGGAGAAGGTCGACGCCGGCCTCACCGCGATCACCCGGGACGCACCCGGCCGCCCGTTCGGCTGCAACCTGATCCACAGCCCCAGCGAGCTCGCGATGGAGCGGTCGACCGTCGACCTCTGCCTGAGGCACGGGGTCACCACGGTCGAGGCGTCGGCGTTCCTCGAGCTCACCCCGGAGATCGTCCGGTACCGCGCGCTGGGCTTGTCGCGTGCGGCCGACGGGTCCACCCGGATCGCCCACCACGTGATCGCGAAGGTCTCGCGGACCGAGATCGCGGAGCTGTTCCTGGCCCCCGCGCCCGAGCCGATCCTGCGCAGGCTCACCGAGGAGGGCCGGATCAGCGCCGAGCAGGCCGCGCTGGCGGCCACGGTCCCGATGGCCGACGACATCACCGCCGAGGCGGACTCCGGCGGCCACACCGACCGCCGCCCGCTGCCGGTCCTGCTGGGCGAGCTGCTCAGGCTGCGCGGCACGAGCCCGGTACGGATCGGGGCGGGCGGCGGGATCGGCACCCCGGAGGCCGCCGCGGCGGCGTTCGCCCAGGGCGCCGACTACGTGGTGACCGGCTCGGTCAACCAGGCGTGCGTCGAGTCCGGCCAGTCCGCGGCGGCCAAGGAGCTGCTCGGGCAGGCCGGGGTGACCGACTGCGAGATGGCGCCGTCGAGCGACATGTTCGAGCTCGGCGTCGACGTCCAGGTGCTGCGCCGCGGCACGATGTTCCCCTCGCGTGCCCGGCGGCTCCACGACCTCTACCGCCGCCACGACGGGCTCGACGACATCCCCGCCGACGAGCGGGAGTCGTTGGAGCGCACCGTGTTCCGCCGCCCCCTCGACGACGTCTGGGCGGACACCGTCGACTACTTCTCCCGCCGCGACCCGGACCAGGTCGCCCGGGCCGCCGAGAATCCCAAGCGCCGCATGGCCCTGGTGTTCCGCTGGTACCTCGGGCTGTCCTCGAACTGGGCCGCGGGCGGGGTCGCGGACCGCACGGCCGACTTCCAGATCTGGTGTGGCGCCGCGATGGGCGCCTGCAACACCTGGCTCCGCGGCACGCCGCTCGAGCCCGTCGGCGCCCGGACCGTGAGCGGGATCGCCGAGAACCTCATGCGTGGCGCGGCCTTCCACAGCCGGGTCACCACCCTGCGCCAGGCCGGGGTCACCCTGCCCGCCCGGTGCGCCTCCCACCGACCGGAGATCCTGCCGTGACCGAGACGCTGCCCGCCCCGCCGATCCCTCGTCCCGAACCCTCCCGTGCCGCCGACTGGGCCCTCTGCCGGGCCTGCGACGCGATGGTCTACGCCAAGCCCGTTCACCCCCGGCAGCGAGTTCGCGGGGACGGTCGTCGCGCTCGGGCCCG
>NZ_JACBXB010001060.1 GCF_013870575.1 Pseudonocardia pini | reverse complement strand
GGGCCCGACGCCGCCACCCGCGGCTCGGGCACGGCCTCGGGACGGGGTGTGACCAGGGAGTAGGTGGTGGGCGCGTCCGGCGAGCCGGGGTAGAGGGGGTCGTCCGGGTCGTCGAGCAGGGGGCGCAGCCTGCGCCGGACCTCCTCCAGCGGCATCCGCTGGTCGGGCTCCTTGACCATCAGCGCCGCGATCACCTCGGCGACGGGGCCCGCGTCCCGGGGACGGGGGACGTCGCCGTCGACCACCTCGGTGATGGTGGAGACCGGGTCGCCCTTGACGTCGTAGGGCGGGCGGCCCTCGATCGCGGCGAACAGCGTGGCGCCGAGGCCCCACAGGTCTGCGGCGGGCGTGACCGCGCCGCCCATCGCGACCTCGGGGGCGATGTAGGCGGGGGAGCCGAGGACGAGCCCGGCGGTGGTCATCGGGGCGTCCGAGGAGTTGCGCGCGATGCCGAAGTCCGTGAGCTTGATCCGCCCGTCGTGCGCGACGAGCACGTTCCCCGGCTTCACGTCCCGGTGCGTGATCCCCGCCCGGTGCGCGGCCCGCAGCGCCGCGGCGGTGGCGTAGCCGATCACGGCGGCCTGGCTGCCGGAGAGCCTGCCGTTGTCCTGGATGATCGTCGCGAGGTTCCGGGAGGGGACCAGCTCGAGGACGACGAGTGGCTCGCCCTCGGCGTCCACGACGTCGAACACCGTGATGACGTTCGGGTGGGACAGGCCGCCGAGCGCGCGGGCCTCGCGGAGCATGCGCTCCCGCATGCCGAGCGCCTCGCGCTCCGGCACGCCCCGGGGGACCTTCAGCTCCTTGACGGCGACGCGGCGGCGGAGGACCTCGTCGTAACCGGACCAGACCGTGCCCATCGCGCCGCTGCCGAGCTGTCCGGAGAGGCGGTACCGGTCGCCGACGACGCGGCCCGGCTGCTCGTCTTCCTGCGTGGACACGACGCCATTCTCCCGGTGCGGGGTGACGGGGGTGCGACGGGGTCCGTCTTCCGTCTCCCCGTCCGGGGCATTGACCAGCGCAAACGTCTACGTCACGTGACCGGGTGACAACGCTGTGCAGTCCCCTGCGGAACGCCGAACGGCAGGTGGGCCCGTTCGCCGCGTCCGGCGACGACCGTTCGTCACAGGACTGCTCACCGCCCGCAGCAGATCACCGACCCCTCGGCGCGGATACCCGGTGAACCTTCGGTTTCGGGTTGGTACACCGCTGTCCGGGTGAGCACCATGGAGAAATGCAGGACAGAGCGAAGAGCCCTCTGGGGGCGGTCCCGGGCGGTGCCCGGTGACCCTTCTCGAGGCGCACCCCGAGCTCGCCGCCGGTGGGGACGACCACGTGGTCGCCGATCTCGGCGCGGGCACCGGCCCGGCCTGGCTCGACCAGTGGCTCGCGGAGCACCGCGGAGACGTGGTCGCCGCGCGCAGGTCGCTGCACTCCGTACCCGAGCTCGGCCGCGACGAGCATC
>NZ_JACBXB010001059.1 GCF_013870575.1 Pseudonocardia pini | reverse complement strand
GCCGAGATGAACCTCGGTGTCGTTCCGAGCATGATCGAACGACACCGAGGTTCATCTCGGCGCGGGTAGCGTGCCGGGCATGACGATTCCGACGCGCACCCTCGGTGCGCTCACCGTGTCGGCCCAGGGTCTCGGCTGCATGGGCATGTCGCAGAGCTACGGCACCGGGGACGACACCGAGTCGATCGCGACGATCCACCGGGCCCTCGACCTCGGGGTCGGTCTCCTCGACACGTCGAACGTCTACGGCGACGGGGCCAACGAGGAGCTCGTCGGGCGGGCGATCGCCGACCGGCGGGACGAGGTCGTGCTCGCGACGAAGTTCGGCATCGTGCGGGACGGCTCGGGGGCCATGGGCGCCCGCGGGGACGCGGCGTACGTCGCGCAGTGCTGCGACGAGTCGCTCGCGCGGCTCGGCGTGGACCACATCGACCTCTACTACCAGCACCGCGTGGACCCGGACACCCCGATCGAGGAGACCTGGGGCGCGCTGGCCGAGCTCGTCGAGGCGGGCAAGATCCGGTACGCGGGGATCTCCGAGGCGAGCGCGGCCACGATCCGCGCCGCGCACGCGGTGCACCCGGTGACCGCGCTGCAGAGCGAGTGGTCGCTGTGGACGCGAGACCTGGAGCCGGAGATCGCCCCGACCTGCGCGGAGCTGGGGATCGGCGTCGTCCCGTTCTCCCCGCTGGGCCGCGGCTTCCTGACGGGCTCGATCACCTCGGCCGACCAGCTCGGCAAGGGGGACATGCGGTCGAGGCTGCCGCGGTTCAGCGAGGACAACCTCGCGGCCAACCTCGCGATCGTCGACACGGTGCGGGCGTTGGCGGAGAAGCGGGGCGTGACCGCCGGGCAGCTCGCGCTGGCGTGGGTGCAGGCGAAGGGCGAGCACGTCGTGCCGATCCCGGGGACCAAGCGCCGCACCTACCTAGAGGAGAACGTCGCGGCCGCGACCCTGGAGCTGACCGCCGAGGAGATCACCGAGCTCGACGCCGTCGGCGCCGGCGTGGCGGGCGCCCGCTACCCGGAGGCGATGCAGCGCACCGTAGGCCGATGAGCGGTGAGTGGCGATAGTCGCTATGGCGACTCTCGGCACTCACAGGGCGTCGAGGGCCGGGCCGAGGCGGTCGAGGGCGGCCGTGGCGGTGCCGGTCATCTCGGCCACGCGGTCGGAGCCCAGGTGGTCCGCCGCGAAACCCAGGTACTGCACGTGCGCCTGGACCAGCGCCCACTCCCGTTCGACGAGGGCGAGCGGCTCGGGCAGGGCCGAGAACTCCGCCCGGTAGGCGGCGAGGTCCACGGGGCCCTGCGCCGCGAGGACCGCGAGGTCGAGCCCGGCGGGGGCCACCCGGGCGTTGCCCCAGTCGACCAGCGCGGTGCCGAGGACGTTGGCCCGGTTCGGGTCGCCGTGGCACAGCGTCTTCGGCAGCACGGCGAGCGCGGCGCGCATCCGCTCGTCCCGCGCCC
>NZ_JACBXB010001058.1 GCF_013870575.1 Pseudonocardia pini | reverse complement strand
TGGACGCCGATCCGGCCGCGTGCACGCCCGCGGAGCTCCGCACCCTGCCGGTCGCCGCCACGATGCTCGGCGGGCGGTGGACCCATGGAGCGGACACCTTTCCACTCTGAACCGGCCGTGATGAGGCGATCACTCTGGGATGGTCGTCACATGCCAGGCGACATTTCCATTAGGTTACCCTCACCAAATGCCTGGACGCCTCGAGGGAACCGGACAGCCGTTCGAGCTCACGTCGGCGCAGCTCGGCATCTGGAACGCCCAGCGGCTCGACCCCGACCTGCGGCACTACGTCGTCGGCGACGTCCTGGAGATCACCGGTGAGCGACCGGTCGACGTCGACCGGCTCGTCGAGGCGATCGTCGTCGCGACCGGAGAGGCGGACAGCCTGCGGCTGCGAGTGAGCGACGCTCCCGAGGGCCCGCGCCAGATCGTGGACCCCGGCCCGGTGACGCCGCCCCGCGTGGTCGACCTGCGGGCCGAGCGCAACCCGCACGCGGTCGCGACCGCCCTCGTCGGGGCCGAGCGGTTCCGTGCGTCGGAGGCGCTGCGCGAGATGACCGACCGGGCGCTGTACGCGTACACCGTCCTGCGGATCAGCGACCACGAGGTCTGGTGGGTGCAGCTCCAGCACCACCTCGTCGTGGACGGGTACAGCGCGTTCATGCTGGCCCGGCGGACGGCGGCGGTCTACGACGCCCTGGTGTCCGGGAGCCCGGTCCCCCCGAGCCGGTTCGGACGCTTCACCGACCTGCTCGCCGCCGACCGCGAGTACCTCGCGAGCCCGGACCTCGCGGCCGACCGCGACTACTGGGTCGAGCGGCTCACCCCCGTGCCCGAGCTGCGGGACCAGGGCACCACCGCGTCCGGCCCGCCGGACCGGACACTGCACGCCCGCGCGGTCGTACCGCCGGAGGACGTCGCGGCGCTGCGGGAGGTGGCCGCCGAGGCGGGCGCCACCTGGGGCGAGGCGCTCATCGCCTGCTACGCGGCCTTCCTGCACCGCCTGCAGGGCGGCCGGGACGTGGTGTTCGCGCTGCCGCTGATGGCGCGGCTCGGCTCGGTGGCGCTGCGCACCCCGGCCATGGCGGTCAACGTGCTGCCGCTGCGCACGGCCGTGCACCCCGAGGACACCCTGCCCGCGCTCGTCACGCGGGTCGCCGAGGCGATGCGGGGCATGCGGGCGCACCAGCGCTACCGCGGCGAGAACATCCCCCAGGACCTCGCCGTGCCCGGCGCCGGGGCGCTGCTGCACGGCAGCGGCATCAACCTGAAGGCCTTCGACGTCGCCATCGACTTCGCGGGCGCGACGGGCACGTTGCGCAACATCGCGGGCGGTCCGCCCGAGGACTGGGGGCTGACCGTCCTGCCGACCCGCGACGGCGGGTTGCTGCTCGGGTTCGAGGTGGACGCCCGCACCAACGACCAGGCCGGCGTGGAGCACAAGCTCTCCGCGATGCGGGCCGTGATC
>NZ_JACBXB010000105.1 GCF_013870575.1 Pseudonocardia pini | reverse complement strand
TCGACGCGCTGCTCGCCGCCGCGGGCACCGTGCGAGACGCCGGCCTGGTCGAGGCGGGCCGCCCGGGCGTCGTCACGTACTCGCGCAAGGTCTTCATCCCGCTGACCCGGCTCTGTCGGGACCGGTGTCACTACTGCACCTTCGCCACGGTGCCGCACCGCCTCGACGCCCCGTTCCTGGAGCGCGACGAGGTCGTGGAGATCGCCCGGCAGGGCGCGGCACAGGGCTGCAAGGAGGCCCTGTTCACCCTCGGGGACCGCCCCGAGGACCGGTGGCCGGTCGCGCAGGAGTGGCTGGAGGAGCGCGGCTACGGCTCCACGCTGGAGTACGTGCGGGCCTGCGCGATCGCGGTGCTCGAGGAGACCGGGCTGCTGCCGCACCTCAACCCCGGCGTGCTGTCCTGGGAGGAGCTGACCAGGCTCAAGCCCGTCGCGCCGTCGATGGGGATGATGCTCGAGACCACCGCCACCCGGCTCTGGTCGGAGAAGGGGGGCCCGCACTACGGGTCACCGGACAAGGAGCCCGCGGTCCGCCTGCGTGCCCTCACCGACGCCGGACGCGTGGGTGTCCCGTTCACCACCGGGATCCTCATCGGGATCGGGGAGACCCGGGCCGAGCGCGCCGAGTCGATCTTCGCGATCCGCTCCTCGGCGCGGGCGCACGGGCACATCCAGGAGGTCATCGTCCAGAACTTCCGGGCCAAACCGGACACCGCGATGGCAGGCGACCCCGACGCCGACCTCGACGACCTCGCCGCCACGATCGCCGTCACGCGGCTGGTCCTGGGCCCCAGGATGCGGGTGCAGGCACCGCCGAACCTCGTCGGGGACGAGTTCGCGCTGATGCTGCGCGCGGGCATCGACGACTGGGGCGGCGTCTCGCCGGTGACCCCGGACCACGTCAACCCCGAGCGGCCCTGGCCGGCGATCGAGGAGCTGGCCGAGCGGTCACGCGAGTCCGGCTTCGCGCTGCGGGAGCGCCTCACCGCGTACCCCAAGTTCGTGCTGGCGGGCTCGCCGTGGATCGACACGAGGCTGCATGCGCACGTCGCGGCGCTGGCGGACCCGGAGACCGGGTTGGCGAACGAGCAGGCCGTCCCGGCGGGCCTGCCCTGGCAGGAGCCCGACGGCGGTTTCGAGTCGTCCGGCCGCACCGACCTGCACGCCTCCATCGACACGACCGGGCGGACCGACGACCGGCGCGGGGACTTCGCGTCGGTGTACGGGGACTGGGACGAGCTGAAGGCCGAGCTGGCGGAGCAGCGGTCCCGGGCTCCCGAGCGGCTCCCCGGGGACGTCCGGGCGGGGCTGGACCTGGCCGCGTCGGATCCCGCTGCGCTGCTGGACCCGGCGCACCACGACGTCGCGATGGCCGTGCTGACCGCCGAGGGTCCGGCCCTGGCCGAGCTGGTCCGCCTGGCCGACGACGTCCGCCGGTCGGTCAACGGGGACGCGGTCACCTACGTGATCAACCGCAACATCAACTTCTCTAACGTCTGCTACGTGGGCTGTCGCTTCTGCGCCTTCGCCCAGCGCGAGCGGGACGCCGACGCCTACCGCCTCTCGCTGCCGGAGATCGCCTCCCGCGCGGTCGAGGCGGCAGGGGACGGCGCCACCGAGGTCTGCGTGCAGGGCGGGATCGACCCCAAGCTGCCGGTGACCTTCTACGCCGACCTGGTGCGCGCGGTGCGCGAGGCCGTGCCGGGCATGCACGTGCACGCCTTCTCGCCGATGGAGATCGTGTCCGCGGCGGCGAAGGCGGGCGTGTCGATCGAGGAGTGGCTGACCGAGCTCAAGGCCGCGGGGCTGGGCTCGATCCCGGGCACCGCCGCCGAGATCCTCGACGACGAGGTCCGCTGGGTGCTGACCAAGGGCAAGCTGCCCGCCGCGCAGTGGATCGAGGTCGTGACGACCGCACACGAGCTGGGCATCCCGTCGTCGTCCACGATGATGTACGGGCACGTGGACGAGCCGCGGCACTGGCTGGGGCACCTGCGCACGCTCGCGTCGATCCAGGACCGCACCGGCGGGTTCACCGAGTTCGTGCCGCTGCCGTTCATCCACACCAACGCGCCGATCTACCTGGCCGGGCTGGCCCGACCGGGCCCCACCGAGCGGGACAACCGGGCCGTGCACGCCTTCGCGCGGCTGGCCCTGCACGGGCGGATCGACCACGTCCAGTGTTCCTGGGTGAAGCTGGGGGACGACCTGGCCGCGGACATCCTGCGCGGCGGGGCGGACGACATGGGCGGCACGCTGATGGAGGAGACCATCTCGCGGATGGCCGGGTCGGAGAACGGCTCGGAGCGGTCCGTGGAGGAGCTCACGGCCATCGCCGCCGCCGCGGGGCGGCCGGTCCGCCAGCGCAGCACCACGTACCGGGACCCGGTGCAGCGGCTGACGCCCGCGCAGCCCGCGTTGCTGCCCCTCACACCTGCGTAGGCTGGACCCATGGGTGTACTCGGCGAGCTGTTCCCCAGCCCCAAGATCTCCGACGAGGCGGGCGAGCCCGGCGCGGGCGAGCCGCCGTTCCGGCTCGGGGCGATCGACCTCGAGAACAACACCGTGACGGTGCTCCGGCGAGACAGCGCCGCGGACGGCGTCTCCGAGTACGTCGGCGTGGACGCCGACGCGGACGGGGACTAGCTGTCCGGCTGCTGGTCCACGATCCGGGGCTGCTGCTCCGTGCGCGGCGCCGGGATGTCGTGGTGCTGGGCGATGCGGACCGCGTTGCGGCCCGAGTCCTTCGCCCGGTAGAGCTCGCGGTCGGCGACCGTCATCGCCTGCTCGACCGTGGTGCCGGGGGCGGAGGACACCACCGAGCCGCCCACCGAGATGCTGAGGTCGGAGATCGTCAGCGGGCCGTCGGGCGTCTCCACGGGGACGGCCAGGGTGGTCACCCGCACCCGGATCCGCTCGGCCACGGCGTGCAGCTCCACCGCCGCGCGCGGGGTGGGCAGGCCCGGCAGCAGCACCACGAACTCCTCGCCGCCGAACCGGCCGACGAGGTCGTCCCCGCGGACCTCGGCGCGGACGGCGTCCGCCACCGCGGCGAGGACCCGGTCGCCCGCGATGTGCCCGTGGGTGTCGTTCACGCGCTTGAAGTGGTCGAGGTCCAGCACCAGCATCGCCAGCGTGGACTGCTCGCGACGGGCGCGGTCGATGGCCTCGCTGGCCTTGGCGTTCCACGCCGTGGCGGTCAGCAGGCCGGTCTTGCCGTCCGTGGTCGCGGCCGCCGCCAGCTCGCGGTACATGACCGCCCGCTGCAGGACCAGCACCGGGACGAACGCGAAGAGCACGAACCACCAGGACACGGTGAGGGTGAGCGCGAGCATGGCGCCGAGGCAGAGCGTCGCGAGCTCGACGGTGATCTCGTCCAGCGCGCCGAACAGGTGCGACGGCGTGGCGTCCGGTGTGCTGACGGCCACCGCCAGGGCGATGAGCAGCGAGTTCACCGCCGCGTAGACCAGGGTCGCGGCGCCGAGGGACGCGATCCCGAAGACGCCGTCCGACCAGGCGGCGGTCCCGCCCGTCCCGGTGACGACCTCCTGCGCCGCGACCGCCGCGAGCAGCACAGTCGTGGTGGTGAAGGTGTGACGGAACAGCGGGAACCGGGCGGGCTTCCATACCCGGAACCACAGGTACGTGTAGATCACGACGATCGTGGCCGTGGCGAGCGCGGCAGGCAGCAACAACGCGGCGGCGAAGGTCCAGATGGTGGAGAGGTCGGTGTAGGACTTCTCGCCGACCCGGCGCCGGGCGCGCTCGACGCCCGTGGCCACCTCGGTGTGCACGATGCCCGCCGCGGCCAGCAGCACGGCCAACAGGAGCGCCCCGAACGAGGGGCGGAGGGTGGCCCAGGCGGACCCGACGAGAGCCACGGCACACAGCTCGACAGCAACCAGGACGGCGATCACCCGGCTGGGCTGGGACCACACCGCCCATCGGGTGATGCCGCACCTCCGTCGAGGTGACTGTGCCACGAGATGCTCTCCCGTCCGGTCAAGATGGATGATGTGACGACCCGAGCGTAGTCAGACGATCACTCGATCCGGATGCCCCGAGCGGGTACCGAATCACTATGTCCGACTACTCTGGGTGACGCATCTTCCGGGTGGACCACTTTCGGGCCTGGCGGAGACGCACCGCGAGGGGCGTACCCGCCCGTCTCGGCCGTCGTTGCCCGCTGTGTCGAGCGCCCCGGCCGCCCGCAACCCGGACGGCCGGTCACCGTTTGGTCGCCGATGGCCGACGAAGCGTTACGGCGGGAAGGGGGTGGGCGGATGGGGAGCGCAACGGTGAACCGTCCTCCCGGTGAGCCCGTGAACCAGGCAGGGCCCGTCCGTGGTCCGTTCCGGAGGGGAGGCCCCGTGCGCAATCGCGCCTGGTGAGCATCCGGCATTCCGTCGAAGGGTGCAATCCGAGGGGCCGAACTGCCTCACCGCCTCAGGTACCGCACCCTGACACCGCCCGAGCACCGACGATCGAGAGGACGCCCGAGATGCGCAACCGCGCCTGGTGACAGCCCGCCCGACCCGCTTCGACCCGAGAGGACAGCCCTGATGCGTAACCGCGCCTGGTGACACGACCCGCCCGACAGCCCGTCGACTTGGAAGGACCCGCGAGATGCGCAACCGCGCCTGGTGACACAGCCCGCCCGACAGCCCGTCGACTTGGAAGGACCCGCGAGATGCGTAACCGCGCCTGGTGACAGCCCCGCCCGACCCGCTTCGACTCGAGAGGACAGCCCTGATGCGTAACCGCGCCTGGTGAGACAGCCGCCCAGCCCGCTTCGACTCGAGAGGACGCCCCTGATGCGTAACCGCGCCTGGTGAGACAGCCGCCCAGCCCGCTTCGACCCGAGAGGACGCCCCTGATGCGCAACCGCGCCTGGTGACATAGCCCGCCCGACAGCCCGTCGACCCGAGAGGACCCGCGAGATGCGTAACCGCGCCTGGTGACAGCCCCGCCCGACCCGCTTCGACTCGAGAGGAGAGCCCTGATGCGTAACCGCGCCTGGTGAGACAGCCGCCCAGCCCGCTTCGACCCGAGAGGACGCCCCTGATGCGTAACCGCGCCTGGTGACACGACCCGCCCGACTGCCCGACTTGGAAGGACCCGCGAGATGCGTAACCGCGCCTGGTGACACGACCCGCCCGACAGCCCGTCGAACCCGAGAGGACACGCGTCATGCGCAACCGCGCCTGGTGACCACGTCGAACCCCACCCGCAGGACCCGAGAGAGGACGGCCACGTGCGCAACCGCGCCTGGTGAGCACCACACGCACCCCCCGACCACACACCTCCGGCCCACGCCCCCGCTCCCACATCCGGGCGGCGTCCGCGGCCGGCACCGGCTTCTCCCGCACCACCCGAAACGGTGGATCGGGATGCGCACACCGGCGGGGTGCAGCACTCTGACGACGACCGGCCACCGCCGAGCGACGACCGCCCGGCGACCCATCCGCATAGACTCTCCGGATCCGATCGCTCACGATCAGTATCGGTCGGGGGCCCGGGTGAACCGGGTGGTACGCCGGTGAGTCGCGTCGGGGGAGTAGTGCCGGGATCCACTTCGGGAACGAGCGTGTTCCGCATCGCGGAGTTCCGTGCCCTCTGGGCGGCGGAGCTCGTGTCGATCTGCGGGGACCAGCTCGCGCGGGTGGCCTTCTCCGTGCTCGTCTACGGCCGCACCGGCTCGGCCGCGTGGGCCGCCGTCGTCTACGCGTTGACCTTCCTGCCCGCCCTGCTCGGCGGCGTCCTGCTCGGCTGGGTCGCCGACCGCTTCCGCAGGCGCGAGGTCATGGTGGTCGCGGACGTCGCGCGGGCCCTGCTCGTCGTCCCGCTCGCGATCCCGGGGATCCCGCTCGCGCTGCTCTGCCCGTTGTTGGTCCTCGTGGTGGTCCTCGCCTCGCCGCACAGTGCGGCCCAGGGAGCCCTGCTGCCGGACGTCCTCCGCGACGAGGACGCCCTCGAGCGCGGGTTCGCCGTCCGCCAGATCACCAACCAGACTGCGCAGATCGCCGGGTTCGCCGTCGGCGGAGCGCTGCTGGTCCTGATCAGCCCCACCGCCGCGATCCTCGCGAACGCAGGCACGTTCCTGATCTCGGCGCTGCTCGTGCGGTTCGGCGTGCGCGCCCGGCAGGCGCCCGCCGAGCCCGGCGGGGACGCGGGCGGCGTGCTCGGCTGGCTGCGGGACATCGGCGCGGGGGCCCGGACCGTCTTCGCCCATCCCCGGCTGCGGACGCTCGCCCTCGCGGTCTGGCTGGTCGGCTGCTATGTGGCACCGGAGGCGCTCGCCGCCCCACTGGCGGACGAGCTCGGGGCGAGCACCGCCGCCGTCGGGTTGCTGATGGCCGCGGACCCGGCGGGCAGCGTGGTCGGCGCCGTCGTGGTCAGCCGGTGGATCCCAGAGGCCTGGCGGGAACGGATGATCATCCCGTTCGCCCTGCTGGCCGGGGTGCCGCTCGTCGTCTCGGCGTTCACGCCGTGGGTGTGGGCCGTGGTGGCACTGTGGGCGTTGACGGGGGCGCTGTGCACCGCAGCGCTCGTCCCGGCGCAGGCCGCCTTCGTCCGCACGACGCCGGACGAGATGCGGGGCCGCGCGACCGGGCTGGCCGCGTCGGGGCTGATCGCGGCCCAGGGGCTCGCGATCCTGGTGTGCGGGCTGATCGCCGAGGTGTCCGCCGCGACGACGGCCGTCGCGCTGTGCGGTGCGGGCGGGCTCGTCCTCGCCACCGGGCTGCTGGTCACCCGCGGGGCGCGCTCGGCGCTCTCGTCGGTGCCGGTGCCCGCGAAGTCGTAGCGGGCTACCAGGAACGGTTGCGCGACATGGGCGTCTCCTCAGGTGGGCCGCTGGTGATTGTTCCCGCGCAGGCCGTCATCCCGTGGGTGAACTCCATGGTCCCGACCGTCGCTCAGCGTGCATCTCCGCAGCTCGTCAGTGGTCCGAAGGGGTCGGTTGCACGTGTCGGCACAGCCGCGGGAAACCGGTCGTGCGGAGTTGAGAGACTAGGAACCATGACCGCCACGCGACGGCCCCGGGTGCTCTCGGGGATCCAGCCGACCGCCGACTCGTTCCATCTCGGCAACTACCTCGGCGCCGTGCGGCAGTGGGTGGCCCTCCAGGAGGACCACGACGCGTTCTACTTCGTCCCGGACCTTCACGCGATCACCGTCGACCACGACCCGGCCACGCTGGCCGCGCGCACCCGCAACGCCGTCGCGCAGCTGCTCGCCCTGGGCCTGGACCCGGAGCGCTGCACGATCTTCGTGCAGTCCCACCTGCCCCAGCACTCCCAGCTGACGTGGATCCTCGACTGCTACACGGGCTTCGGCGAGGCCTCGCGGATGACGCAGTTCAAGGACAAGTCGGCGAAGCAGGGCACCGACCGGGCCACGGTCGGGCTGTTCAGCTACCCGGTCCTGATGGCCGCGGACATCCTGCTCTACCAGGCCGACCGCGTGCCGGTGGGCGAGGACCAGCGTCAGCACCTGGAGCTGACCCGCAACCTCGCGCAGCGCTTCAACCAGCGGTTCGGCGAGACGTTCACGGTTCCGGAGCCGTTCATCCCCGCGGGCGCGGCGAAGATCCAGGACCTGCAGGAACCCACGGTGAAGATGAGCAAGTCGGCCTCGCAGCCCGGGGGCATCGTCGAGCTGCTGGACGACCCGAAGCGGATCGCGAAGAAGATCCGCTCGGCCGTCACGGACAACGAGCGCGAGATCCGCTACGACGTCGAGGCCAAGCCCGGCGTCGCGAACCTGCTGACCATCTACGCGGCCCTCACCGACCGCAAGATCACCGAGATCGAGGCCGAGTACGCGGGGAAGGGGTACGGGGACCTGAAGAAGGACCTGGCCGACGTCGTCGTGACCTTCGTTGAGCCGCTGCGGGAACGGGTACAGGAGTACTTGACGGATCCGGCGGAGCTCGACCGGGTGCTCGCGCGGGGTGCCACCCGAGCGGGTGAGGTCGCCGGCGCGACGTTGGCGGCCGTACACGAGAAGATCGGGTTCCTCCCGCCGACGACCTAGAAGGAGCGCCATGGCAGACGAGGCCCAGGAACCGACTGCCATGGAGAAGGCGCGTGAGCGATACCCCTGGCTGGACCACGTGGTCCGGGCGGGGGCGCGCTACACCGAGCGGCACGGGGACCACTACGCCGCCGCGATCACGTACTTCTCGGTGTTGGCGCTCGTGCCGATCCTGATGGTCGCGTTCGCGGTCGCCGGGTTCATCCTGCGCAGCCAGCCGGACCTGCTCGCGCAGCTGCAGGCGGGCATCACCGCACAGGTGCCCGGGCAGCTCGGCGACACGATCAACCAGGTCATCGCGCAGGCCATCAGCTCGGCGGGCGCGGTCGGGGTGTTCGGCCTGATCGGCGCGCTCTACTCCGGCATCGGCTGGATGGGCAACCTGCGCGAGGCGCTCTCCGAGCAGTGGGCGCAGCCGCCGGAGACGCCCAACGTCGTCAAGAAGACGCTGTTCGACCTCCTCGCGCTGCTGGGTCTGGGCCTCGCGCTGGTGCTGTCGTTCGCCGTGTCCGCGGCCGGGAACGCCTTCGGGGCGCTGCTCCTGGACCTGGTCGGGCTGGGCGACGTCGGCTGGGCCCGCTTCCTGCTCGGTGTGTTCGCCATCGTGCTGGGCCTCGGCGCGAACTGGCTCGTGTTCATGTGGGTGATCGCGCGGCTGCCGCGGGCGCCCGTCGCGGCGCGGTCGGCGGTCCGGGCGGCGGTGCTGGGCGCGATCGGCTTCGAGGTGCTGAAGCAGATCATGCAGATCTACCTGACGTCCGTGACCGGCTCGCCCGCGGGCGCCGCGTTCGGGCCGATCATCGGTCTGATGGTGTTCGCGTTCTTCATATCGCGGTTCATCCTCTTCGTCACGGCCTGGGCGGCCACGGCGAAGGAGAACGAGCAGGAGGAGCCGGTCGAGGTCCCGGCGCCGGCGATCATCCGCCCCGAGGTCGTGGTCCGCTCCGGCCCGAGCCCGGCCGCGGCCGCCGGCCTACTGGGAGCGGGTGCCGCGGTGGGTGGCCTGCTGGGCCTTCGAGCCCTCCGCCCCCGCCGCTGAGCAGCGAAGTCCCCGGTCCATACGCGCGATTCAGGTGGGCTCACGCGTCGGCAGCGGGGTCTGAGGTTGGGGCACTGGTCGCGGTTGTGCACGTTTCGTGCTCTCAGCGCGGCAAGATCGCTGGTTGGGTGCGCTCACAGCTGTCGTGCCAGCGCTGAGAGCACCCAACCGGCGATCTTGGGGTCGTGGCCGGGGGACGGCCAGCGTCGGATCCCGAGCCGGGTGGATCGGAAGCGGGGTCGGCCATGGAGTCGCGTGCGGACACCGCGGCACGCGAGTTGGACACCTCAGCGGGCGAGTCGGACATCGAGTCGCTCGCGTGCGCCCGGGCCCACCATTGGGCACGTTTCGTGCTCTCAGCGCGGCAAGATCGCTGGTTGTGTGCGCTCACCGCTGTCATGGCAGCGCTCAGTGCACCTCACCGGCGATCATGGAGCGTGGGATGCGCGACGCGCTGGCCTGCGGATCTCGTTCGGCGCACCCTTGATCGCTAGTTGCGTGCACTCAGCGCGGTTCCCACAGCAGCTAGTGCACCCAACCAGCGATCTTGCCGCGCTGAGAGCACGAAACGTGTGATCTTGGACCGCACCCCCCAGCACACGCTCCACCACCGGTGCAACGGCGCGGTGATCACCGTCTCTGCCCCATCGACGCCGTATACGGCACGGATGGCCCTGACACGATGATCACGGTGGAAGCGGGTCAGCGGCGGCGGTGGCGGAGGGCGAGGCTGCCCAGCCCGACCACGACGACCACTCCCGCCGCCCCAGCCAACCACAGCTCCGAGCTGGGACGCTCCCCCTCGACGGCCGCGGCGGGTGGCGGCTCGGGGGTGGGTGGTGCCACCGGGACCGGGCGGGCGTCGACGAGGGTGCCGAGCGAGGTCGTGGGCGGCAGGGCGAAGCCGTAGTCCAGCAGCGCCGTGGCCTGGGCGACCATCCGCACCGGCTGGTGCTCGCCGCGGACCAGCGCGACCACCAGGCGTCGGCCGCCCCGTTCGGCCGCCCCGACGAAGGTGTGTCGCGCCGCGTCGGTGAACCCCGTCTTCCCGCCGATCGCGCCGGGGTAGCGCAGGAGCGGATCGTCGTTGGAGAGCACGAAGCCCGGTCTGTCGGCGAAACCGGGGAAGGGCACCGTGCGGGTCGCGAGCGTCTCCCGGACCAGTGGGTCCCGCAGCGCGACGCGGAACAGCAGGGCCAGGTCGTAGGCCGAGGAGGACATGCCCGGCCCGTCGAGCCCCGACGGCGTGGCGGGGCGCGTGTCCAACGCCCCCAGCTCCTCGGCCCGCGTCTGCATCGCCGCGAGCGTGGCCTGGGTGCCGCCCATCGTGCGCGCCAAGGCCGTCGCCGCGTCGTTGCCGGAGTTCAGCAGCAGCCCCGCCAGCAGTTGGCGGACCGTGTACCGCCCGCCGGGGCCGATGCCGGCGCGGCTGCCGTCCACGTCGACGTCCTCCTGCACCGCGACGATCTCGAGGTCCGGATCGAGCCGGTCCCGGACCACCAGCGTGGTCAGGATCTTCAGCGTCGACGCCGGCCGCTGCCGACCGTGCGGGT